>JAQZBD010000037.1 GCA_029239235.1 Herbinix sp. | reverse complement strand
GCCTTCGGATTAATCTGCCGGATAATCTCCTTAGCCAATTCACCAATAGATATCTCTTGTTGTGTAGCAATATTAATTTCTTCTCCAATCGTTTTATCTGATTTTGAAATCTCAATAAATCCGTTGGCGGTATCTTTTACATAATTAAAGTCCCTTGTCGGAGTCAATGCCCCAAGCTTAATGGCTTCCTGGCCGGATAGCAGCTGAGTAATTATCGTTGGAATGACTGCCCTGGCCGACTGTCTCGGTCCATACGTATTAAAAGGTCTGACTATGGTAATTGGCATAGAAAAGCTGCGGTAGAAGCTCTCCGCCAGACGGTCTGCACCAATTTTTGTCGCAGCATAGGGTGATTGCCCCTGAAATGGGTGCTTTTCATCGATAGGTACATACTGGGCCGTACCATATACTTCTGATGTAGAAGTCACAAGAACACGGTTTGTCTCCAGCTTTTTAGCAGCTTGTAGTACATTTAGAGTACCCTTAATATTAGTGTCCACATAAGAATCCGGCGAATGATAACTGAAAGGGATCGCAATTAATGCTGCCAGATGAAAAACCTGATCAACTCCCTTCATTGCTTCATATACACCATTAGGATCCCTGATATCTCCTGAAAAAATCTCTATTTCCTTTATTTTTTCCTTTGGTAAAGTATCAAGCCACCCCCAATTATTAAAAGAATTATAATAGGTAAATGCCTTTACATCGTATCCGCGCTCCAGTAAACTTTCCGTTAAATGGCTTCCAATAAATCCGTCGGCCCCTGTTACCAACACTTTCCTCATGTCATCCACCTGTTCCCTTCCTATATTCCACAACTATTCAAGCTTTTTTCATTTTTGAAACAACTGCCCTATCTCTCTATGAATTTCTCCCATTTCATCATATTTGGAGTAAAAATATTGTGCCAATACCTGCATTAGTTCCATATCTTCTTCACAGTCGATATCTAACACTGCAGTATCCTTCATCAACCAAAGAAGTGCTTTTCCGTCAAATATTTTATTTGTATGCTCGGAAATTATAAACTCTCTTTGATAAGCATAAATAGAAGCATTCATATCAAAACACTCCGGAGCCTGCTGTCTGGAGATATATCCCTTATTAATCAATGGAAAATAGAAGCCTTCCTCATTCCTAGCAACCATATTAAAGAATGGCAGCCTTCTTGGATTGGTTGCCGAGAAGCAAACTTGCGCATGCTGATTTGATATTAAAGTATTTATAACTCCCCTAATATCCTCTACTCCTCTAAGTGGAGAAGTCAAATCCAAATCAATGATATAATCATATTGAACTGAATTTATTTTTTCCATTACTTTCACAGTATCCTTAATTACATCCGTCTTGGACACTACATCTCCTGCCAGTTCCTGTTTACGCGGGATATGCACGAAAGCTATATTTGTCCTTGCCGCTTGTTCCACCAACTCTATACTATCCGTATTAATGGCCAAATCAAGGTTCTCATATTCTTTACCAAATCTGACACAGAATAACCGATATACTGATAAAGTATAATAAACAATCGGATAACCTAAGAATTCCTTTATATTTTTATTTTTTACCCCTTTGCTTCCTGCCCTTGCACAGATTGTAAATAGTAATTTCAATGTTATCACCCCTATTTCTGTTCGAACTTTCCTGTAGCAATGCCTAAAACCTTATATGCATGTCCTATATCATTTTCATTTTTTGCTCCGCATAGTACCATCGAAAGAAAGTAATTCATTTCATTCAAATACATATCTTCCTTTGCAAACTGCACCGTTTTTTGCAGACAACCCTTATATTGTATAGTGCTTCCCAGTAAATCTGCATCAATGACACAATCTTTGCAAAATAGTTCTACCTTCCTGATCGGAACTCTTCCAAAGTAGTCCAAATGTAATTCGATGACCTTATCCTCATATTTTGCAATATATATTGATACATCATCGCTACTAATTTCCAGGTCAGAATATTTACCACTGATATTATATACCTGCATGGGCATACCAAACAGGTAAGTAATATAATCCCACTCATGGATTAGGTCTAAGGTCACACCACCACCAAGTTCTTTTTTTGAACTGTATATCTTCCGGTAATCAACTCCCTTTCTCCACTCCGGAAGATAAGAAGATGATATTACGCGAACCGAGTAGACCTTCTCAGCATTAATCTCACTTTTTAAATAGTTAATAACCGGAGAATATCTCAACGGACATGCCACATAATAAATACCTTTCTGCTCACATTTCCACTGTTCTATGTCATAGGCACAGGATTCAAAAACCGGCTTTTCAATGAAAAGATGCTTTGTCTTTCCCCGTACCTTATCAATTGCATCATAATGAAGATAGGTAGGATTTGTAATAAATATAATATCGTAACCATTCGGCAACTCCTCATAAGAATAATATTCGGAGCAAATAAGAGCCTGAGCTTCCCCTTCAAGAGCCTTATGACTGCTTCGTAATGCATCGATAGAGTAAGTTATCCCCTGTTCTTTCAAGAGCCGGCTTAAATTCCTCATATGCCTCATACCTATTGATCCAAGTCCGATAAAACAAATCTTCATGATAACCTCCAACACGGCTCCATAAAGGAGATCATATTCCTTCTATGGTGTCAATTAAGTTCAGCGTATATAAATCATCCATAAAATCATAGACCGACCGTTCTTTTCCTTCTAAGATCCTAAAAAACGACCTCATTTCATCCAAGTATTGATTTTCAATAATCGTACTGCTGTACCCTTCTATTTTATCAATTTCACTGTATAAGGATATCGGAAGCATTTGGGCAGTTTCTAGATTCTTTTCACGCAGTGAATCCGGCTTCCCTTGCCACTCCAGATATATATCCTCCCCGAAAACCTCCAGTTTCCTGACAGCCTCACGGCTTACTACATCAACAATCAAATTACCCATCGCACCATTTTCATGCATCAATTGGATATTATAATAATCATGAAATCCGATATTTAATTCGGTCACCTTGTTCGTAATAACGTTTAAACTACGAACTTGCCCAAATGCCTTTAGGATCCAAGGTAGCTCAATAGCCAAAATCTCTCTGCATCCATTCGTCTCTTTTCTTGAAAAGAAGGAGCTTTGATAGCTTTCCCAAGGATGCCAATCAGGAAGATATTGTCCTACGTGATAACAATAGCAAAGATTCTTTTTCGTCTGATGAACCTTTTCTATCACATATTTCATCTCCTCCCGGTATAAGGCAGTAGAAGACAAAAATAGCACTTTACCCTGTTCTTTGGCTAAGCTAATATTCTTTTCATATCCTTGCTTAATAAGATTTAGTTCTGTAAACACATGAATATTATGGTTCAAGCATCCTGTTATGATTTCACTGTGGGTGATTGGTGGGGTGCAAACAAACGCACAATGAAGCTCTAAAGACTTTATAGTACTCGATAAATCCGAAAACGTCTTGATTCCATATTCTTTTTCACTATAAAATGCTCTATCATAATTTCCTTCTATTCCAACAATCTCATGAGAAGAAAAATGCTTTTTTAATAATCGTATTCTCCGTTTACCCATGGAACCTAAGCCAATGACTGCAATATTCATAATACAAACTATTCCTTTCTTATTTACCAGCAAACAGAATTTGCTTTTTTATTATTTATCGAAAAGATATCGGAAATGCCTTAGGTTGATAATTTCTTTATGCTTCCTAGATTGACTTCAGAGAAGCGGAGCAATTACTTAATCCATGAGTCATATGTTCATAGAAATTATGATAATTCCTGCTATTTGGGGGGAAATCATTTGTATCCAGTCTAGGAAGTCTTAGCTTATGGCTTTGTGAAGTACAGGCAGCAACATCGGTAGACAAACCTAGCTTATATCCTCTTTTATCTATATAATCTATTACTTCTTCACTATAAGAACCATAGGGAAAATTCATGACTAAGCGATCCGGATTACACAGACCGACCAAGCATTCCAGCCCTTTATTGATGTCTTCCTCTAACTCTTTTTGTTCCAGCCGGTTCATCCAGTAATGGTGATACCCATGACTACCTATAAACATGCCATCTTCTTTCATACATTTCACCTGATCATAACTCATATAAAGCTCTCTTGAAAAAATGTGTTCATCCACTCCAACAAGCTCTTCAAAAATCTTAGTGGTAATAGTATGTCTTAGTTCTTCCGGAAGCACATGCTGCAATATCCTTTTAAAGAAAACTACTTCTTTAGAGTCAAATCTACTTTCTGTAGTAGCATAAGTCTCAAATAATTCTTTATTTAAAGGGTAATCATATTCTCTACCACGATAAAAGTCTAATAATAGAAACAGTTCTTGATTAAGATATTCAATCGGTGCTTTTGCTAAGCTGAAATGTATTTTATTCACATCTAATACCGTATGTTCCTTAAAGGTTTTTCCCGGTATAAAAAAAGAGCCCTGAACCTTATGCTGCCTTAAGATTGGATAGACATAATTGAAATGATCCATATAACCGTCATCAAAGGTTAACAGTACTGAACCGTCCGGAAGATCGTAGCTTTCATTGTATGCCGCAACCACTTCTTCCATCGTTATGATAGAAAAATTATCCTTCAGAAATTCGATCTGCTGCTTAAACATATCAAATTCCAAGCCTTTAATTCCAGGATATCTGCTGTTAACCAACGGCCTTACATAATGATACATAATAATTAATAATCTATTCATAGTCTCTCCTCATCGATCTTATGTTTAGTCCTGACAACTGATAACCCTCGATAAGGTGCCTATAATATCATACCCATCCCACACTATATTGATATCCAATGCTTTACCAATGGGAACAATGCGATCAATTCCCCGAAGATTATTTTTTACTATAAAGTCTACAATTTCATTTTTATTAATTCCGAAAACTAGGCATGTTTGAAATTCTGCACTGATACTTTCTGCCAGCACATCAAAATTTGATATCTCCATCTCATAAAAGACGCCAAACTTCCCCCTCAAAGTGCTTAACCGCTCCGGTAGTCTCCTAAGTCTTGCTACATAAATAAGATTGTCGTAGCAATATGCATGGTCAATTTCTTTAAAGGAAACCGCTTGCTCACAAAGCAATGTATATTTATCACTTACCTTGATATCCTCTAAATCATACTTTTCTGCTACAACCTTTACCTGATTCCAAAATTTTATCTTTGCCTCTTCGGTCATATCCGGATTCTTTGATTTCCAAAGAACGAGATGAGGAGATGAGCATGCATTCTGATCTATATAAAAAGTATCATTATAGAAATTCTCTGCCAATGTATTAAGTTGATCCTCACTTAATTCCATCACAGCTTCCGCTGATAGTACTGCAAAAGAATAACGATCAGCAAATGTAACATCTATACTTCTCGCGGCAATAGGGGACTTACGTATCTGGGCAATCGTTTCATCCCCTCCCCAGATAATTCTTGCTTCACTGATGGATGAGTAATAGTCAGTGATTTCTTGATCTGCTTCATAGGAAACGATAGCATTGCGTTTTTTAAGTTCTGCAAACTTATCCTGTTCAAATAAATCTCTGACCACATTGCAAATCAACTCTGTCTGTTTAAACTGTTTTGACGAAACTCTTACAATATTACAATTTCCAGACAGTAAACCAAATACAAAGGAGAAAGCAAAATTGACTGGTACATTGGACGGCGCTATATGGAATACTACTCCCCGTCCGATACGAACGTACTTACCATCAAATTCCTTCTTTAATTTTTGAATATTTCCCTTTCGGCACCAAAACGCAAAGGCTATAACATCTGAAAATTTCTTTCCATCTGAATCCGCCCTTAACCGCCTGGATAACTCATCCAGGAAATCACATACTATTTCAGAATAAGGAGGTATCGGCTTATTTATGATCTCGCTGGCTCCCACATAATAGGTAATTTTATCGTTGTTCATATGTATCACTACACCCTCTGACTTCCGCTTTTTTAACCCTTCCTGTAACATTGAAATACTTGCCTTTTCTCCCACATGGACAGTCATCCTCACCTAAAATATACCCTTCATCCTCCGTCAAAAGAGAATGCCCCGGATATGATTCAGGAATCATGGAAACAACTTGTATGATTCCCCTCTCTCCAAAATCGCAAGGCGAAAAATCTCTTGTTCTTCTCGTTATTACGTCAGAAAATATGCTGGCATGCAGGTGCCCATATTCACACTCTATATAAATACATCCTGTTTGCTCAACCATTCCATAATAATCATGTACTCTTCTTATCCCGCACACATCCTGCAATGCCAACTTAAACTGCTCTGGCGATTGTGCCTCTTGCATCAGCTTCTTCCATCCACCTCCGTGAACCAAAACAGCCTCAGAAAGGTCTATTTTTACCTCTGCTGCCATGAGTTCTTTATAAAAATGCTGCCATATCATATAAGTGAAGCCAAACATAAATATATTTTTCCCTTTATGCTTTTCGATAAAACTCAACAAGCCTTCGGTATTTAACTTCATGTTATCATCCAGTGCATAGATCGTATCACTGGCAAAGATTGAAAATCCCAGAATACCTGCTCCCCTGGCTGAAAACATAGCACGGTTCCTTACTACAGAAGGACAGTCCAGAATGATCATAGGTAGCCTCGCATTACCTATTAACTGATTCATGATTTTGACTAATGTTTTCTGCTGATAAGCCGCTGTATTCCGGTCAAGATAAATCTTAGATACTGATTGTCCTGTTGTACCCGAAGATGTCATGGTCTTTACTACTGCATCGTCAGAAATACTCTTTAATTCCATGTTTTTAAATAATTTCACTGGTATCATGGGTAAATCATAATAGGAGCTGATTTTATCCAGGTCATATCCTAATACATCTAGAATCCTCTGATATTCCTGGCAATTATTATAGTGATGCTTAGATAACTCCACCAATCTTTTGCTCATTAACTCATGCTTATGGCTCCGTTCCAGTGAAAAGGGTGAAATTTCAAGAATCTTGTTATAATCCGTCATATTGCCCTTCCATTCTGCTAAATATACAGCCGAACTTATCATTGTTTCCCTATGTTTTTCTCCAATAATAAATTTAATTTGCTATAAAGAGTTTTGCCTGACTCCCCTTTGGGGATTTCTTCTATAAATTCTACTTGAAAGGCGTTTATATTGATTCCCGTTTTCATTGCAAGATATTTTTTAATCCCATCCTTTGTCTCTTTTCTATTATCAGTGACAAATACAATTAACCTATCATCAATACCAGCGCAAGCACATTCCATATCACTATACTTGTTTTTAATCATACGCTCTGTTTCATCCAGATTCACACGATTTCCATATATTTTCAAAAAACGTTTCATTCTGCCTACAATGTAAAAATATCCATCTTGATCCAATTTTGCCATATCACCCGTTTCCAAAACCCCATTGCGTTCATCTGCTTTTATGAGGTCTTCAAGGCATACCGCGTAACCCAAGGTTACATTTGAACCCTCATAGATTAATTCTCCTACTACATCAGGCTGTGTAATCTCATGTCCCTCTATATCCTTAAGCCACAATCTCCCACCCGGGATTGCTTTCCCCATGCTACCATACTTCTCCAGAGATACCTCAGGGGGAAGATATGCCATCCTTGCCGTTGCTTCGGTCTGGCCATACATTACAATGAATCTTTTATTACTCTTTTGAGCAAATTCTGCAAACTCCTTATGCAACTCAGGGGAAAGTTTTCCGCCTGCCTGAGTCATCGTCCGAAGACTTGGAAGCTCCATGTTAAAAAAACGAAGCTTCTTCAGTATCTCATAGGTATAAGGAACCCCTCCAAAGGAAGTAGCACCATATTCCTTAAAAAATGTCCAGAATTCCTTTGTCATCAAGGAAGCATTCGTTAATAGGATCGTTGCTCCTACCAAAAGATGACTGTTTATAATTGATAATCCATAAGTATAATTCATAGGAAGCGTGGTAATGGGGCGTTCTGTTTCAGACAACTCTAGATAACTGGCAATCGCCTCCGCATTTGATTGTATATTCCTATAGCTTTGTCTAACCAGTTTTGGACTCCCTGTACTTCCTGAGGTCGTCAATAACAGTGCCAGTTCCAAATAAAGTTCAGTGGAAATTGGATATTCTGTTCTCAACAAGCAGTATCCGTATAGCTTGATACAGCATTGCAGTTCAGAAAATTGTTCCTGAATCGATTCAGGAACATATAAAAAAGCAGGCTGATATGTCTCAATCAGGTTTTCCCTTAATTCCTTCTCAATATCATCCTTCAAAAGCAACGGAACTACATTGTTAGTCAAAAAAGAGACATAACCGCATAATGCACCGATGGAATTATTGCAGAATGCGAATACAAGACTATGTTCCGGTGCCACACCCCTTATTAGGAGTGTGTTTTCATGCAGTTCCTGGTACGTAATCTGTTCTCCATTTTCATCAATGGCAGCAATATTGTCACGATAATTTAATAGATTATTATAATAGGCCAAGGAAATACCCTCTTTCCAGTCTGATTTTGCTTTATTATAAAAAGCGTTTATTTATAACTCCACCTGATACTTTTTTATAATCTCCTTACCGATCTGATAGGAACTGAAATCGATAATATCGTCCGTATCCATCATAATACCAAAGGTATCCTCTATGGCAGCAACTAAGCTCATATGACCCACGCTATCCCAATTATCAATATCCTGGTATTTCAGATCCTGCAATTGATCCACTTCCACATCTAATGTTTCCATAAAAACTTGATTGTACTTTTCTAAATTATTCATATCTTTATCCTCCTGTTGTATTAACAATTATAATATCATGTAAAACACATGATAGGTACTTCGTGCCAAGAATGCGGCACTACGTTTCGCTCTGGCGTTATGATATAAAGTATGATGACATTATATCATAACATCCTCCTCTGACAATATAGTATCAGAACAAATGTCCTTTTTCAAAATTTTCCCCGTTAAATCTTTTATTTTTTCTGGTGGATAACCAGTTCCTGGCCTCTTAACATCCATATCTATCTCTTTTAGAATCTCTCCGGCTTTTAAATCTCTTGCAGCTACGACACTACGTCGCATTTTTGCTCTTTGTTCCAGCTCCTCTTCCAAGAGAATACGTTGCCTTTCTCCTAATGCTTCATACACCTTATGACAGCTTTTAATTAACCGTTCCATCTCCGCCGGCTCTGTTGCCATTTGATTATCCATTCCTACCTTTTTGTTATCTAATGTAAAGTGCTTTTCAATCATCGCACTCCCCAAAGCTACTGCTGCCGTAGGAATCTCTATCCCTATGGAATGATCCGAAAACCCAATGGGATAGCCAGGAAACGCATCCCGTAAACCTAATATATTATTTAACTGTATTTTTGAAGCTTCCGCCGGATATACCGATACGCAATGAAGAATACATAGTTTATTGTTTCCGGCTTTTTCAAATACATCTACCGCTCTATGTATTTCTTCCATGGTTCCCATTCCAGTAGCCAGAACTACCGGCATATCTGTTCTCGCTATGTACTCCAAAAACGGATAATTGTTCAAATCCATAGACGCTACCTTGATATAGGGTACCTCACATTTCTCCACAAGAAAATCGACCTCTACTTTGGAATAAGGTGTAGATGCAAATGCAATCTTTTGTTCTTTGCAAAAGTATGCAGCTTTCAGCAATTCATCTTCAGTGAGGGAGAATTTACTAACAATTCTCTTTGCAATTGGATTTGAGTCATAATATGTTCTGGAATATAAGGATTGGGCTGACCAAGACTGAAATTTCACACAATTGCAACCAATCTCTGCCGCCTTGCTAATCATTTGAAATACCACATCCATATTTCCGTTATGACTAGTATTTACCTCCGCCACAATATAAGGCCTTAAATAATCTCCTATCTCTGTAGTATCCCTTAAAGCATAAGTTGCCATGATTGTCCTCCTGTCTTCTTATTGATCAATCGGTTCTATAACCATCTCAGACAAAAATAATTCTCTGTCCATGTACGGCGATTGATCTTCCAAGGGTCTTCGTACCATTGTTTTTTTTACATTCCGCGCATAAGAGCTATGAAGATACTCCTGTTCTTCCTCACATATCACTTCACATAGGACAGCTCCCTCTATCTTATAAACATCACATAGCTTCTCACAGAGGTTCTCCTTGTTATCTATTTTGATATATTCTAGCCCAAAACAGGATGCTACCTTTGCAAAATCAGGGCAGGAGACCCCGTTTCCCGGATCTGTCCCTATTGTTCGAAAACGGAACTGCTCTTCCTGACGAGTACGAATCACCGAATACACATTGTTGTTAATCACCACTATTTTGACCGGTATTCTATTATATTGAATCGTCTGGAGCTCCTGAAGATTCATCATAATTGATCCATCACCAATAATTGCGACTATGGGTCTTCCGCATCCATAATGAACTCCGATTGTCCCAGGCAAAGCGAAGCCCATGGAACCTTGGGTTGGCTGATGAATGCACCGCTGTCCCTTCTTAAATTGCACTACAGAAGGAATAATCAATTCCTCCAGACCCGCATCACATACTACTACTGCGTTATCGCTTAACGTATTAGAAAGACACTCTGCTAAATAATGAAGGTCTATATTTTCAGATGTCTTATATTTATACTCACATTTCGGAAATATTTCCTGCCAATGAAGGCATTTCTCTATCCATTTTTCACTGGCTGCCTTCACCTGCTTTTTAGTCAGGGCAATGAGGAAGGCTTTAACATCAGAAACAATCAGCCTATCAATTGCAACAGTATTTTTAGAATGCTCCATCGGATCAATATCAACAACAATAATCTTAGCTGCTCTCGCAAATTTATCATATTCAGAACCAGTTAGCTGGGGAGACAATCTGCATCCCAATACTATTAACAAATCCGAATTCTGAACCGCGAAATTACCACATCTTGTCCCCCCGATGCTTGCCACTACGCCCATAGATAGTTTTTGATTACCACCATAGATATCAACGGCAGAATTAGCATAAGCGACCGGTATTGGATGTAGTTCAATAAATGCTTCTAGGTTAGATACAGCACCAGCGGAACGTACTCCGCTTCCCAGGAGAAGAACAGGACGCTCTGCTTTTGCTAATGCATCAACAACATATTTCAAATCCTCATCTTCCGGCTCTTCTTCCTCCCTTGTTCCCACCTCGTAGTGTGTCAATTCTTCCGGCTCTATTCTCATGTTTTGTATGTCCAGAGGTACATCAATCCATACAGGCCCTTTTCTCCCATGATTCGCAAGATATAGGGCTTTATCAAGTTCATAGGCAATATCCTTTGGGTTTGTTATCATCGTCGCATATTTTGTAATTGGCTGCACAAGTGATATGATGTCTGCTTCCTGTGAACCAAAGGTGCGGATTGGTATCTGTTGATAGCGTGTAGTTTCCTTTAATTTATGTTGTCCTGAAATGAAGATACAGGGTACATTATCCTGCCATGCACACAGTAAACCAGTAATTGTATTCGTTGCGGCACACCCAGTAGAAACAAGGCATGCACCAAGCTTCTCATTCGTTTGGGCATAGGCAAGAGCTGCAAAAGCTGCAGCCTGCTCATGATGTGTACATATTCCCTGAATCTCTCCGTGTTTTGCTACCGCATCCGATAAATATAATATACCACGGCCAGTAACCATAAAGATATGTGCCGCTCCCTCCGCATATACTCTCTCTATTATGTAATCCGCAACACGTTTCATGTCCTGTTCTCCTTGCTTCTAAATTCCCACCAGACTACCGTCTCATTACTCTTCTATCAAGCTATAATCGAAGCAATATCCCCGCTGTATTAAGTAGTAGGCCTAAACCGACTCATAATATCCGGTATCCCTATCACCAGTTCCACAGAGCAGGCAAGCTCTCCTTTTACAAAACCCTTTACTGTTCCTTTTGCAAGTCCTCTGCGATATGAATGCAATTCGGCTTCTATGTCCAGCCTATCACCCGGTATGATTTTCCTTTTAAATTTAGCGTTTTCTACTGAGATAAAGCCTGTTTTTTTGGCCTTATTTTCAGGAATTGTTAAAAATGTCATAAGAAACATTTGAGTTAATGCCTCAATCTGAATAAACCCCGGAACATTGGGCTCATCTTCAAAATGAGCTGGAAAATACCATTCATTATAAGAAAAGTTTTTATGTCCTCTGGCACTCCTGCCAGGAACTGCTTCCTCAACAAAATCAATAAATAAAAGAGGATACCGATTTTGTTGGTATTGTTGTATGGCATAAGCATCCATATTTCTTAAGATTTCTTCCATGATTTTTACCCTTCTTCTAAATGATTTAGCATGGTGATTTATCACCCTGCAACGCAGTCCGTCTTCTTTTCATTTATCTGTGGTTTGGACGATCCGCATCCGCATCCGCTTTAAACAATATCATATCAGGATGTGAAGTTTCAAACCAGATTTCTACATTTTGTTGGACAAAGGGTTCAAAATAATTCGGTATGATATTGAAATCTTCCTCTTTGTTCAGTACAAAACCTGCCTTATTCATAATTTCTTCTGATACTCCGCACAGCAAAAAGTCCGCATATTCATATTGCTCTTGTTGCAGTATATTCTTTACCCCATCACTAATTAGGGCCAAATCCTTGATATTTCCAATAAAATCTACAAAACGCATAATTTTTGTGTCATTTAGTTCTATTTTACGCCCCATTAAAAGTGCTTGTATTTTTCCACCAACGTTAACTCCCCAGACTCTGTAATGATAAATCGGATGATCAAAGTAACGTTTTTTTATATACCAATCCTCTTTATAAGGTAAATTTTTATAATGTTGATTTAACTGAAAGCTTTTCTTAACATCATCAAAGCTATAAAACTCCACTAGCTCTGCTTGAACTCCTTGTCCCTGATCCAATTGAACGGATTTTCTTGATTCAATTTTAGCAATTTTAAATTCCGTCACAGAGTCGTTCAACTTATAATAATGTTCCATTTTTCCGACAAACCGATGGAATAGCCGTTTTACCAAAGGAACCATCGTCCTGGAATTGGTACCGATACCACAATAAGTACTATATTGTGTAATTTCTATAAAGCGCTTAATCAACTCGGCTCCCAGCATTGGAACTGGTACATCTTTTTTAACCATGGTCATAACACCGCATATATGACAAAACTGCTTATCTTTTGAATAAGGAATGAACCCATGCATACCAACAATACTACCACTTTTCTTATCCTCACAAAGAATAAAATTTATTTCATCTCCATTTCCATGCTCGTAAATAAGAAATTCTCTATCACTCCCTAGAATATGATTCGCTCTCCAATCAGTCCGAATAAATTCCATTAGCCTATCTACATCCTTGATATTCGCTTTTCTAAAAATATATAATTCATCATACTTATTCATAATATTATCTCCTAATGGATATTTATTATTAATGTATTCCCTTATTCACTCATAATCATATATCGACAATTCTTTAAAATCCCCTAACCCCAATTAATAATAAACACACAAGGGTACCTATATTAAATCTAGGTAGCCACCAAATATCTATCTGGCAAAGATTACGATTCAGAAGGAAATCTTCTTGAAGAACTGCAAAAACACGGGTATTTCGACATTTTTTATTGTACAAATACATGAGATATGATATTCTAACATAAATCATAACAAAAATATTAATTAAACTTTAACGGGATCATCAATAAACGAAAGGAGTAGCTGAATCGTTTACACAATTCGGCATATAAAATGAAGCAAATTTACGAACAAATTCTATCGATCATTTCCAATGTAGAACTACTTGTTGAACGTGAACAGTCCCTTTCAACACCAGAAATTAATATTTTATCAGAGCTACAATTAGCAACCTTTGAAATCAATAATTATTTTTATCATTCCAGCAAATTAGCTTTCCAAAAAAATTATGATCTCAATCAGCTTTTAAACCCAATAGAGTACTTTGATGAAATCAAGCAGCTGATTACTCTTTGGAAAAATACTGTTTCCTCAAGAAATTCTGCCCCTAATAATGTTGATGAAGAATTTTGGGATATCTATGAATATTTTAAATATGTTGAACCTTCGGTAATTTACAATAACACCATCCAAAGTTTTATGTCGTTGCCAGAAACTTTAAAAAAAGAATTTTTAACTCTACCAGTAAGATATACGTTTTTAAACAATAAAATCGATTACCTTGCTGGAGACTTTTCATTAATAGAGGAGCATATATCACTTATGTGTTCTGATATTGAGAATTATAGATGGCTCTATGAGCATCTCGAAGACTATCGTTCTAAAAAAACATTAAATGGTATCATAAAATATTGGTATAACTTTGATATTAACCAGATGCACAGCTTATGTGAAACACTGTTTGCTGACTACTATGATTTGGATATTCTGAAATGTGACTCCAGCGAAATATTTGTTGATCTTGGAGCCTATATTGGTGACTCTGCAACTAATTTCATCAATACTTACGGGGATTATAAAAAGATCTATGCTTATGAAATAACCCCAAGAACATTCGAGACATTAAAGGATAATATGAACTTTTTTAAAAATGTTGTCCCATATCAAAAAGGCGTCGGAAAATCAAATGATGTCATGTATCTTGCAGATTCCGGAAATGGAGCCGGAAACTCCATTTCCAGAGAAGGTTCTATCGCTGTCTCTGTCGTATCTTTAGATGAAGATATCACCGAGCCAATAACCTTAATAAAAATGGATATTGAAGGAGCCGAAAAAGATGCGCTTCTTGGATGTACGAATCACATCAAAAACGAAAAACCCAGACTCCTTGTTTCCGCATATCATTTACCGGACGATATATTTAAAATCCCTCGATTGATTCATGATTTAAGAGACGACTATAAATTTTATTTGCGTTTTAACGGTCATGGCTGCCTATGGCCATGCGACTATGTACTATTGGCAGTATAAATTAGCTATCTCACTTTCCTATAAACTATTGATATGCTGTGTTATATCTTTGCCTCTATAAAAAACCAGATATGCGCTACACTTTATTAACGGCAGCATATATCTGGTTTTTTATAACGGAACATCTTTTCTATTTACAGTATAATCTCAGAAGAACTTTCCAGATTCTCGACTTGGGTTAGAACTGCTCTTAAGACCGCCTCTGTATCAACAACTCTCTGAGCCTGTTGATATGCCTTCTCTTTCTTATCTCTACAGAACTCCTCATCCTCCATATAGCGTCGGACTAATTCCGGCATTCCTTCTAATGATTCAACCAGGAATTCCGCTCCTGAGGTATATGCTACATCGCATTTTCCCAAGGTAATCACCGGAACGCCTTCCATCAAGGCTTCTGCCGCGCTCGTGCCTCCTCCTTTACGTGGAGGATTCAAATATAGCTCCGCAATATTTAATACACCTCTCAGATCATCTTGAAATCCTAGATATATCAATCTGTTTTTTTCTTCAAAGCATCTCTGCCTCTCCTCAAACTTCTTGAAATTACCTATAAATGCAAAGCATATTCGGGGATCTAATTTTAATATAGTTTTCATAATCGAAATAAAAGGTTCCTTTATTTCTTGATCCAAACGCGCCCCGACAATTACAATTACATAAGCGTTTTCGCTTATGCCAAATTCATTCTTACTATATTTTTTTATAGGTTCTTCTAGCTTATATACAAATAAGCTTTCGATTACTTTTTGATTTCTTTCTTCCAAAAATTTAAGAACCGGTTCATCCCTTTCTTCAATTCCTCGGGTAACAACATGATATTTTGCTTCTGAAATGGGATATTCATTTGCAGTTGGAACACATACTTCATCTACAAAGGTTCCGCACAGATCTACTATAAGATTTTCCGTGCCAATATGGTAAACCAGATAAGGCTTCCACTGATATATTTTTATAATGATATCAATAATATTATCCCTATTGTCGTCATTGATTTTGCATTGATATCCATGAATTTGTTCATCCAGATAATCTAATGTAAAATATCCTTCATAGTCGTCACAATGATTAAAATATCTATACTCAATGCCGCAGGATTCATATTCCGCCATCTCTGTCGTTGGCGTCTCAGCTGCGACAAATAGGAAAACTTCCTTACCCAGTTTTTTTTGCAGAGTATAGCAATAATCCAAAGCGTTTCTTGTCGGCCCATGCTTTACTCCTAATAGCTGGGTACAAGTCACTAGTATTTTATTATCGTTACGTTCCTGTCTTGGTATTGGCTCAAGGTCAAAGCCAAGATATTCTTTCATCTTATCCAGCAGTGCAATCTGCAACCTGCTTCTTTCAATGAACAAAGAAGAACTTCCAAATAGCAGAAAATTGCGGCTAATTAATTGCCATTTGTAAAAAATAGCATAAAACAAATTAACCTGCCTGCTACTGACGGCTTTTTCCAATATCTCATATTGTTTTTTAATAATTGCTTCAGTCTGAACAGCTGTATATAAGTAATCTAAAAGCATCATATAGGTCTGAGGGATATCACCGCACATATCGTCAAGAATCTTCCACAACTGCTCAGTTTCTCCAATGCTTATATAACTTTTTTTAATACGCTCCAGCCAATCATCCATATTGGTATTTTCCATTTTTTCTATGCTTTGTACCAGTCCAAGCAATAGCTCCAACAATTCCTTTTCTGATTGCCTCATATTCCTCCACTCCTATATCGTAGAATTACAGAGCTATACACTCTATAAATGCACTTTTGATGAAATCATCATTTTCATTTATTTTGGAATTTGATCTAATCTTTCTCGAAGCAATGGCTGAATAAAATCAATTCCTTTCAGTATGGCTTCATAAATACTTTTTGATTTCTGATATGTGATAACTTCATCCAAATGTTCACCATCACTGCGGCGATACATTGTAGTAATATCATCTGCCGTAAGTGCTGTAATATAAATATCAATGATTTGATATATTTTTTTATCTTCAATATATTTATTGATCTTTGCTAACTTATTATAATTTTCTACTGTGTATTTATTTCCTTCTTTATATTTTAGATAACTTTGAATCTGATTGTCACATAATTCAACTGCCTTCCTAACCTTCTTTTTCATAGCATATAAATCATCACAGGCATCGCTCATATACTTTAACGCTTTTTGATAGCTTTCTCCCGTGAATGCCTTAATCGATTCTGTTAGTGTATTGCTGAAATCACAAATTTCCGCTGCCCCATAAAGATCCAGAATTTCATTCAAGCTTTTTAACACTGTTCCGGGTATCTTTGCTCCCTTTTGCTTTGTATCAAAGACCGTGATCTTTGGATGCAAATGAATCATATCCTTAAACCATATAATAAATTCTTTCCAGTCATAGCGGGAGGGCACCTGATTCCCATCAACCCCCTCCACCATAACATTAATTGTGTTAGCCGAATCTTCTGCAATTCCTCCGACATGAGTGTATTCACCATCATATGCCAAATCCTGACCCACTAATACAATTTTATCAAAACCTAACTGTATACATGCGGAGAAAGCAACTGTGGCTACACATGGGCCAGTATTCATGAATGGCGGTTGTACTCCAGCCGCTTCATAGACTGTTTGAAAGTATGAATCACAATTGAAGAAAATCTTTTTCCCTGTATGCCTCTCCGAAATTTCCCAATTAGAAGCCAGCTCTGTCATCAACGGATAGTCTATGTGCTCCCTGGTTGTGAAATACTTGATGGGTTTCATTGGATCCACAGTTACCACAAAATCAGGTTCAATCCCATGATCCAGAATATAATCCAAGACACGGTCTACTACGATCAGGTAAGCTCTCCCTTTGGCTTTTCTCAATATTTCCAAATTATTCTTCACGGAAGGACCTGCTGCAACAATAATCGCTGGCAGATCAGTTCTAAGATATGGAGCGATATTATGTAAGGTATAGCTATCCTTAAGATATCTTAAATTGTAAAAATCATTTTCCAACAACCTTGTTCCAAATACCACTTCCGTGTTGATGCCAATCACTGTGTGCATCAGGATATCTCTGATCTCCTTCCAAAATGTCAAATAACTTTCCGGAAATAAATTCTCATAGTAGGGAAGCACACATTGAACCTGGGCTTTCATATTAGTAATATTCATACTATACTGTAGCTTGTTATGAAAATCAAAATCATTTATACCCTCGATTGAAATCAGAACTCTTTCAAATGAAAGCACTTTCATTAAATCATACTCCATCATTACGTACTCGAAAAGTTCTCGATTAGGTTCATATATAAATAGCAAATCATCCATCTCAAGACGATCTATAATTTTCTCTATCATTATTCCGTTTCCAAATCCAAATATAACTACAATATTATTTAAACTACGGAACTCAAACTGCTCTGCCCATTTACCGGCTTCATGAGAAGGATTGTAGCAACTATTCATGCGGCATAATTCATCATCTTTTCTCACATATAATACCTTTTCACCATTATGGGCAATCTCAGTAAAAATATCATCTAATTGTACACCCTTACCCTTTGGTGTAGAAGACTCCCCTTGCTTTTGACTAGACGTACCATAAAGCGCTGTATACAGATAGTTATGAACTCTATTCATGATTTCTTTGTTTTGTTCCAAATAATTCATTTGCAACCTCCTTGCCGCTAAGAATCTGCACATACCCGCAATTGTCTTAAGCTATTTTCAATTACCCCATTCAGCTCAAAGGTTAATATGTCGGCCAATAGTACATAATCCTTTTGCGCTAATATGTCCATCGCATTTACTAGTATCGAATTAAAGTGTATCTCTTCTAGTATAATAGTATGTTGACTCATTTGATATTTTTGGACATTTTCAAGCAAAACCATAATAGAAGCTATCATATTCTCTAAATTCTGTAACCCTACCTGTTGTTTCTGCTGGTAAAACAGATCCGTAGTTTCTTCAATCAGCTCCATAGTCGCCTTCATACTATGAATTAATTGCTCTTTATTTTCCATATTTCCCCTGTTTCCAACCCTTTCTTGAATTCTTACTTTCTGTTTCTAAAAAAAATAGAGCCGGCTATACGCCAGCCCTATTTTAAGTTTTAAAAATAGATTACTGCAGTAAGGATAACACACCCTGAGTCGACTGATTAGCCTGTGATAACATAGACTGTGCAGCTTGTTGAAGAATATTGTCCTTTGAGTATTTAACCATTTCTTTCGCCATATCAACATCACGAATACGAGATTCTGCTGCCTGTAAGTTCTCAGCAGTATTGTCTGCATTTGCAATTGTATGCTCCAGTCTGTTCTGTAAAGCACCCAGTTTAGATCTTTGTGTTGATACTTTGTTCAAAGCACATTGAACAACACTAATCTTTGCAGTTGCAGCAGCATGAGAATTAACACTATTTGCAACAGATTTTACACCTAATGCAGATGCTCTCATGTCGCCGATAGAAAATGTGATATTCTGCGCACTGTTTGCGCCAACCTGAAGTTTTTTATTTGAAAACGAATTATTTAATAACTTCATAGTATTGAATTCTGTCTGTTCACCAATTCGAGTTACTTCTTCGGACAATGCTGTTAATTCTTCTTTTATAGCTGTACGATCTGCTGTTACATTGGTGTCAGAAGCAGCCTGAACTGTTAATTCTCTCATTCTCTGCAGAATAGACTGTGTCTCAGCAAGAGCACCTTCCGCTGTCTGAATCAAGGAAATACCATCCTGCGCATTTGTTGATGCTTGACTAAGTCCTCTGATCTGTCCTCTCATCTTTTCACTGATTGTTAAACCAGCAGCATTATCACCTGCACGGTTAATTTTGTAACCAGAAGATAATTTCTCTGTTGATTTAGCAAGATTACCACCTGTTATACCAAGCTGTCTGTTTGTGTTGGCTGCTGCCATATTGTGTTGTACTATCATATTAATTTCCTCCTTGAAGTTTGAATGTTTTAGCAGCTTCCATGCTGCTTAACTTCTTAACAGATAAATTGGTTTCCCACTTTCTGCCTTGTATTTCGCTTCCTTCTCTATGGTCGTACGCACCATTTTGAAGTGAATCTCGTAAGTGTTTTCTTACTTATAATATATATCGGAACCTTTTTTAAATACTTTATATCTTTTTATATCTTTTTTTAAATTTTTCATTTTCTTTTATCATAAAACAATGAAGGATTTTCCTGCTGCTTTGCCATTGTTTTATAATAGCTGGCCACTGACTTACCACTGAGCCGGGACTCGCGGATATCCTTCCGTTTTTGCAAAAGTATAAACTCTAGCTTTGTCCTATTCCTTTTCTCCATTGCCTGAAGTCTGACACTCAGGTCTGTTATATCCACTATCAGTGCCTTTAACTGACTAATTTCATCTTTATATACTAGTTTATTAATAGCGAGTTCTGTTTTCACACCCTCGTAAATCTTCTCAAATCCCTCATCCAACAATGTCAGGTTTTTCAGATGTCCTTCCTTGATCTCGATCGTCTGATTGAATAACTGCTCATCAAAAATATCAGCTGCTATAACAGTTTCCTGCTGCTCCGTGACATTGGTCAGCCAAATTAAGATCTTCTTTTTTTTATCAAGGGTGTCAGTCAATAATTGTATATAAGTATATCCTGCATTGTTTCCCTCTATGTCCATCCTATCTGTCCTCCATCATATCAGGCTTATCATTTATGGTTTTTACTTAATACTTTTAACATAATCTTTTTCCACTACTTATATACAGTGCCTGTTTCACTACCTTTTCGACTCACAAGACCTACTTCGCAAGTCGCATGACTTCTTTCCATGTATCACGCATTTCTCTTACATAGCCCAAGGATTCCTCTATAATTTCCTTATCCTTTTTAATATTTGCATCAATCATCCTGTTATAAATATAGTCATAAACCCGTTCAAAATCATTAGCCACGGGATATTTGAAATCCAAAGTTGCCTTCAGCTCAAGTATAATCCTTTCCGCTTTAATCATATTGGTATTAACCTTCTCAAACTCTTCCCTCTCCAAGCCTATTAATGCCAGGTTGCAGAATTTAATTGCTCCTTCATACAGCATCAATGTCAGCTCCGCCGGGGAGGCAGTCAATATCTTGTTGTTGTTGTATACCATTGCCGCATTCGTTGCCATAAAATAATTCCTCCTATATCATATCTTGCCTTAATTATACATTAGAATATTCAAAAAAGTGAGCCTCCAGGCCGAACCCGATATTTTTTTGCACACCACAGAACACACTCACCCATGACGGGTAAGGCAATATTCTACTGGTTCGTTCCAAGCATGGACGTCAAAGCCGAACTCTGGGAATTCATTTTTGCTAATGCTGTTTCCATTGCTGAGAATTGCTTGTAGTATCGATCCTCCATGTCTTTAAGCTTTGTTTCCATTATTTTTAGTTCATCTTTATAATCTGTGAGGGTATCCTTCATCTCTTTGTCATTATAAAAAGTCAAGGCACTTCGAAGTTTGGTTCCCCCCATATTTTCTCCAAGCTTATTATACAATTTTCCAGCCAGCTGAGTCAGTACTGTCACAACAGTATCCGGATCCTTCTCTAATGCCTCCATCAGCTTATCTGCATTACCTGACACCAAACTGTCAGTCGCATCCCCATCAATATGGAGCAGACCCTTTTCTGTGTAATCTGATGAGGTTTTAATGCCATAAGTGGATAGGGAGTAGGATTTACCATTAACTTCAACACTGCCTCCAAGCTGTGTCCTCATTTCGGTAGAAAGAGTGCTCAAAGTACCATCACGCCTTAATAAGGAGTCTTTAATCTTTGTCTCCCACTTTTTAATCTCTTCATCACTCATACTTTCTTTATCGTCATCTGATAAAGGTTGAAAGGAGCGAGCGGAATCCGCATAATAATTAGTATTCATTTCCTTCAGCAGATCATTATACGCAGTTACAAAAGATTTCACCATGTCATAGACGACTTTGGTATCCTTGGTTACATTGATACTTACAGGTGCATCATCTTTTGTTAGACCCTTTAACGTGATTGACAGACCATTAACCGAGATATTATTTGTGGAACTTGTGAAATCCACACCATTGTAGTTATACTTTGCATCCTTAGGCTGGATTATTGTGACGTCATCCGAAGCAATATAAGTAGTAGTTTTTATTCCTTCGTCCGAGGTTTCCTCCTTCTTTGTAATTGTACTTAATCCCAGATTCTTCAAGTCGTCAGGTATGTCTGCAGTTAAAGTAAACGCACTATTCTCTCCACTTTGCTTTGAACTGATAAAAAAGCGTCTCTGTGTCGTATCATAGGATGCATTTAATCCAGCATCTTTTAATTCGGACAGAAAGCTCTCCACAGTAGTGTCCCCAGTAACTGTTATGTCCTTTTGAGTGCTCCCTACCGTTACGGAAATCTTATTTCCCTCGGTCATGCCCAGATCCTTCAACAAAGTTTTGGAGGAGATAGCCAGACCGTTGTTATCCGTCTCCTTAAGCTGTGCACTGGTAACAAATTGCGAGCTGGCCAACTGGCTCACCTTCAGCATATGGTTTCCTTCAGCGGTAGAACTGGATGTTGTTACTGTTGCCACCGCTTCATCGGAAGAAGTCACCTTTTTGGTTACGAAATTACTTTGGAATCGAAATTTGGACAGGGAGTCTGAATAGAATTTAAATAACTTTGTATTTAAATCCTTCCATCGCTCCTGCTTCCATTCCAGTTTTGTTATCTTATTCTCAATCTTGGTTTGTTTTGTCTTCTGTGCTGACATCAAAGACGCGATAATACTTTCCGTATCCATATTCGAAATTAATCCAGTCATTCTTACAGCCATAATGCCACCTCCTTATCTCTTCTCATCTATAAGGAATCCTGCTAATTCCCAAGCCTTTTGAACCATTTCTAGCGTCTGTTCCGGCGGGATTTCACGAATTACCTCATCCGTCTCCTTATCAAATACTTTGATAGATACCCGTTTTGTTTCCTCATGATAAGAAAATTCACATCTAGTCCGATGTAATTTACTGTTTACTTTAGATACAGCATCCTTAATCTGTCGATCAGAGAATTGTGCATCTTTCTGTGCATTTCCCTGTCCCTGGTTCTGTCCGTATCCCTTTTCTTTATCCGCTCCATTAGTACCGGCAACCGTTGATGTACCGGGTACCTCCGCAATATTAATTGTATTTGCATTCGATGTTTGTCCAACGGTAGTTTCCACCCGTGGCTTAGCGGCTGGTTTTACCGTGTCATGATAAACTGCGTTTGATATTGCTTCTAATGCCATAATCTACACCTCCATGTGTTAAATTGTTAAATTAATGCTTTTTGCCATCCTTGACTACACTAATAAGTTCGCATTAATATCTAACTCATATATCGGCTTACATCAGAAAAAGATTTATAGCCATTGTAAAAAAAGAAGTCTGCCAAAAAAATTGCATTGGCAATTTCTATTGGCAGCCTCCGTATTATATCTTTACCTTTTATTGAAATAGTTTCTTCAACGCTCCATCTGAAGCGGCAGTCTCTGCCGCCTCTTTATTGGACTCTTTAATCTGAAGATAAATCTCTTTACGATATATTGGAACTGATTTCGGCGCACTAATCCCAACCTTGACCTGATCGCCCTTAACTTCTAAGATAGTTACTTCGATATCATTTCCTACAATTATTGATTCATTAATTCTTCTTGAAAGGGCTAGCATATTATTTGCCCTCCTTTGTTGCTTTATAAGCCTTTAATTGCTCAAAAAAGGAATATTTCACTTCATAATCTGAATTTTCAACTATAATCTGTGCTCCTTTTCTTGAATCAGAGTTTATAATGAAGGGAGCCTTTAGGTTTGCTGTTATTTTTTCTACATCAGCCGGTACCGTGACAGAGACTAGAACTACCACATTCTCGTCCGTCACATCACCAAGCGGCTTTAGAAGTTCGTCATCAACTTCAGGATTATAATCCTGCTTTACTAAAAATGGGCTGACAACAGGAATGGCCAAGGTAGGCTCCTCTAAACTTTGAAGCCAGGATATTTCTGGACGCTCTTCTTCATCATTATCATATAGCAAAGTATATTTTGTA
>JAQZBD010000036.1 GCA_029239235.1 Herbinix sp. | reverse complement strand
TTCCGTTTCAAAGCCCATTTTTTTAATTCCAGCCTGAATACCTTCCACACTGGTAAAGGCATTGTTAGGAGCTTTTATGGAATCATCCCTATAAAATACGGTAGCTCCCATTGTTGTACCATCCATGTGATCAATCCCAAGCTCATTCATTTTACTGGTAGCATACTTTGTCTTACCATAATGCACATAGATCGCATCGTATTCATCAGCAATACTTACAAAATAATGTCTGGAGCTGCGAACAGATCCAAATCGGTCTCCGGTATAGTTTTCACCAATTCCTAATAGTCTTGTTATTCCACCTTCTACGATGCACTCGTATAAAATATCTGCTTGACTGATTCCGCTTTGATTGGATACTGCTTTAAAATTATTGAATTGAATCGCCCAAGGGCGTTTTGTCCCAATTTCCTTAGTCACCCATTGGCCTGATAAATAGCTTTTCATTTCTCCATCATGATTTTCAACTACCGGAGTCGGTGTAATCTCTACGGCCTTTGTTGGCGCTGCTGTCGGCAGTGTATCAAGATTATCCGTATCACCTTCTCCTGATTTCTTTTTGCATCCAATTAATACAATAACTGTGATAAATAGAAGTACATAAATCGCATATTTTTTCATATCTCATCCAGTCCCTTCCAGTAAATGTTAGCTTATCGTAATATCTGAAGCTTGTCCAATACCTCTTTTTGCTTATCTTCCATAATGACCCGTTCATTATCTTCCATGTGATCATATCCAAATAAATGGAACATACTATGGGCAGTTAAAAATGCTATTTCTCGTTCCAGGGAATGTCCGTATTCCTCTGCCTGCAGTTTTGCTCTGTCTACGGATATCACAATGTCTCCGAGAAGTAATTCTCCTGTCTCCGGGTGAAAGCTGCCTGCGATATCATCCTCTAAATTTGAAAAATCCCCGGGGACTTCAAATTCATTGTTCGGAAAGGATAATACATCCGTAGGGGAATCAATATCCCTATACTCTTTATTAATCTGGCGTATTTCCTCATCATCGGTAAATAAAACATTTACCTCAGCTTCATAAGGACAATCCTCATAATCCATACAAGCTTCAATGACCTGTTTCACCAGAGTCTCATAATCAAATTCTAACCTTTTAGTTGCTTCATATTCCAAATTAAATGTCATTTTTCTTACACCTTTCGTGCTGACGACTATTTGGCCGGAGCCAATCAATGATTCATATTGATTATCTACCGATCTCTCTCGTTGAAAACTCATTGATAAAAAATTCTTTCAACGTTTTATAATCCTTCAAAGATAGATTAGCCGAATCAAAGGTTCCTTTATCCATTCTCAGCTGGAAGATATTCTCAATGATTTTTTGTGCTGTGAATTTACGGTCGTCATTCTTTTCTATGTATTCAATTGTTGTTACAATATTATCTGCCAACATAACAATGACTGCTTCCACAGAGTTTGGATTCTCGTATTTAATATTATGCTCTTTTAAAATTGCTTTTAGCTCATTTGGAAAGCCATACTCCTGCGCAAGAATCTGTCCTTCTTCAATATAATTCTTGCCCTTTATTTTTCCCACCTCATGATATAAGCCGCCGGCTAAGGTCAGGGTTTCGTTGGCACCAATGGCTTGAGCTGCCCGATGTGACAGCTCACCGATGGTTAATGCATGCTGGTACAGAACCTCGGAGTAATCCTTCATTCTCTGGATTAAGATATTGTTCCGGTCACATAGAACATCATAATTTGTTTTTGGATCCTGGGATAACATTGTTGCTTCTATCACTTCCTCTGAGGCTGCTGATAATTCCTGAACCGACAATTCCTTTGCCCCGGAATTCTCTAAGCTGCTTTCACTGGTAACTGATACAGAAGCTGTAAGCTCAGCAGAAGGAATCGCCTCCTGTGGTTTATCCTTTATGAATCCCTGTCTCTCGAGTAACAATTCTACTTGATTCGTCTTAGCATTCAATTCCAACTTAGAACCGCCTGTCTTAGAATGATAGATCATCGATAGAAAGAAGCTCACAACAATTACCAGCAACAAGCTTAGCATTGACAAAAGATAATCATAATTTGTCTGCTCGTCAAACTTGAAATTATTAATGACAAATGCCACGGTAATATTCATCGATAGCAGAATAATAGCTGAATATATTACAGTTGCTTTTGACTGTAAGGCTCCTGACAGGAAGCAAAGCATTACGCCCATGATCAGAACCTGAAGCACTGTTCCGATATTCATCGTTAGCGCAATGCCTAGCAAAATCGACAAATTAAAATGCAATAGCAAACCTAGCTTTTTATCAATCAGCATCGCAACCAAAAGTCCGCCAATCATCCAAAAATGAAAGCATTCCGGATATGGTATCATTTGAAGCAGGCAAATGGATAATAGATAACCAAGGATAATAATCGTCTTATTAAATAGCTTTGTCTGAAGCTGTTCATAATTATATTTGATATAAAAGGACGCAACTCCAGTTAAGATTAATACAAGTATTCCAACCTTTATTGTTTCAGTTAACGGGCTATGCTTTAATATTCCCGGTAATATAGCCACCAGCATTGATAACAACGGAAACAGTGTAACCATAATAGGAGCCTGCTCCATGGCTTCCTTTTTTTTCGAATCCTTTGACGGATTGCCCTTATGAAGCATCTCGTTCTCCAAATTAACGTCCCCTGTTCTCATCATAATTTCCCCTGATTTTTGCTGATTTAAAATTTACTTTACGTTCCCACCTTCTTTTTCCCAATTCTTCTGTCCTAAGCTCATTTCTTTTCTGTCTTTCTTCATAAGAATCATAAGCCTTTACAATTCGTTGAACCAAAGGATGCCTTACAACGTCTTGACTGGTTAAGTAGGAAAACCCAATATCCTCAATCTTGCCAAGCACCTGCAAGGCCACATCAAGACCGGATTTGGTTCCAATCGGTAAATCCTTCTGCGTTAAATCACCTGTAATTACCACCTTTGATCCAAATCCAATTCTGGTTAAAAACATTTTCATCTGTGCAGGCGTGGTATTCTGCGCTTCATCTAATATAATAAAGGCATTTTCCAAGGTGCGGCCTCTCATATAAGCTAAAGGTGCCACTTCAATTAATCCTTTTTCCGAATTCTTTAGATAAGATTCCGGACCCATGATTTGATATAATGCATCATATAATGGGCGCAAATATGGATCAACCTTGCTCTGTAAATCTCCGGGCAGAAAGCCTAGCTTCTCTCCGGCTTCAATTGCCGGGCGGGTTAAGATAATTTTACTGACCTCATCATTTTTAAACGCTGTAATTGCCATAGCCATAGCCAGGTAGGTCTTACCGGTTCCGGCAGGTCCTACACCAAATACAATCATCTTCTTACGAATCTGGTCTACATAGCTTTTCTGTCCCAGGGTCTTGGGTTTAATCGGCTTACCACTGATGGTATGACAAATTAAATCCTTATCTATCTCTACAATCTCCTTTTCCCTCTCTTCATAGCATAGGGAAATTGCATAATTAACGTTTTGCTCCGTGATTTGATTACCACGCTTTGATAACTCCAAAAGCTGAATAAACACACTTTTGGCCTTCCCAACATCTACACCTGATCCAACGATCTTTATTTCTCCGTTTCTTTCAACAATAGTTACATTAAATGACTTCTCAATAATCTTTACATAGGCATCAAAGCCTCCAAACACATTCTTTTCATGCTCTGCAGGTATGTCAATTATCGTTTCCATTATGCTCATCTGTTTGTGGGAGCCTCCATTCGTCTTCTATTATCGTTTTATATTGCCACGCAGGTTCCTCCACATGAATTCTACCCTGGGTGATACATTTGTTATTCTCTACAGTTATTTTAACATCATTTCGAGTAATTATTACATTTTGCTCCTGTAATTTTTCAAAATAATGCTCTAATCGTAACTTAGCGATTGCGATTGCTTCCTCCTTAGTATAGGTCTTTTTCTCATCTATATATTCTCTTACTGTGATCGAACCATATCGAAACGGTAAATAAAAGCTATCCGTAATATGGATCGTTTTTTCATTACCAATTATATCATAGGTATTATAGGAATATCTAGGATTATATAAAAATAATTTTTTCGATAAAAAGGAAACATAATAACCTTTTTTCGTTTTTTGAGTGTAATTTTTTGATATGTAGGACAACGGGAATACTTCTTTATACTCATAATATGTTTTGCAGACGATGTCTGCATCGGCTAGAACAGGGTGTTGATTCATAAGTACTCCAAAGTCATCCATAACGGGAAGAATACCGGATACCAGAATATCTCCCTTTTTCACAATACTTCCTTCCCTGACGAGGGGCTTACCGGATCTTGTTATAATAGATTTAATAATGGCATCCTTAGTAGCTATCATATGGCTTGGCTCGATAGCTTTCTGTGCCGGTGCGGGCATATTAGTCTCAGTAATCTTTATTACCAGCCTTGTACCCTTCATTTCTGCTGAAACCCAGCCGATGTCCTTATAAGCCAAACGAATTGTTTCTTCAATCTCCTGACAGTTTACCTTTTTCTTTTGGACACCTGCGTAGACATCATGTTCTTGTAAGAACTGCAGCATGGTGTCGGCTGTATATTTTGAATTACCTAGTAAATTAATATCCCATACATACAGGGAAAGAATATAGACCATAACCATACAGATCAATAGCCCTAACGCAAAGCCCTTCCTCTTTCGGTAACGATGGAGAATGAAGGGCAGCCCGATTTTTTTCGTAATAAGGGGGACAATTCCGGTCTTTCTTGCAATGGGTTTCAGCTTCTTAAAATTCTTTATCGTAATGCGGAACTGATAATCCTCCTCCTGTCTCACTAACTCTTCAAGTGCAATATTCTTATTACAGCATAAATTGATAAAACGCTCGGGAGCAGTTCCACGGATTCGAACATACAGATAACCACGTAACCAGTAGAAGATTCGCATTAACATTGTGATTACCTCCTAGGAATGATAAAACCATCATTGGTAATAGATTGTGTTAATATAACCTGTGATTTTCATCTCATCTTCGGTGAAATATAGGATATTAAGATTTTTTCCTTCAATACAGATTCTGCATAATTTTGTTTGGATTCTAATAAGATTGCTATTAAATTCGATGATTCCTTTGTAATTTTCCAGACACAACTCATTCCTGCCGGTGGCAGTGATAATTGGAGCCCCGGCAAGCATATCAGCCGGTAAGTGCAGACGGTTAGATAGTTCTTCAAGATAATTTTGTTTCTCATACTCGTTTGTTTTCTTTTTTTTGCGAAAGTCTTTATATAAAGTATTTTTTGAATTCTTTTTAAATTCCTCATGAGACGATTTCATTTTCTTCATGCCAACACCCAGCCTTATGAAATGCCATATTCTCGAACACGGCAAACGTACTATAGTAATATATGAAAAACCATAAACAGATAGAACGCTGGGACGTATTTCTAAAAACCCTAAAATAAAAGTAGTATATATAAGTTTTATATATGAGTTCTTATATATGTATTAAATAATAAATTTTTTTAACTGAAATGTCACTAATTATTATGCCCAAATCATTTTATAAGAACCATCTCCAAAGTATAGCATCCATAAAATATTGCTAATTCAGTTACCTAAAGCTGGGCTGCTGTCCAATACCTACCCAAACCAGAAGGACATGGTACTCACTATAATGCACTATTTGACAGACACAGGATTGCTTCTGACCGACAATAGCGAACATTTATGTCCGATAATGGCGGTCAGAAGCAATCCTGTGTCTGTCAACTTGTGTGTGAAGTGAGTACCATGTCCTTCTGGTTTTCGCATACTAAAAATCAGCAGCCCTTCATTACCACATACAAAAACTTCCAATGATTTTACTCATTGGAAGTCCTTTACACAATTAATATTTACGTTTTCTAGCCGCTTCAGACTTTTTCTTACGTCTTACGCTTGGCTTCTCATAATGCTCCCTCCCTAACCTCCCTCCAGTTGTGTATTGTGCGTATACAACTGTTTGGGTATTTTTTGAATAGCACTACAATGATTATAGCATATTTTTCAATTTCGTCAACCTGTTTTTACTAGAAACACAGGTTTACCTAATATTTTTTTCAGTTGTAACAAGTAAATTATGTTAACTAAGGAAAGTTTGTACATATCTACTGAAAATAACTATTTTATCTGACCTGATAATGCTTCCTGTGCTTTTGCAATTACAGAGTCGATACCAGCTGCATTCTTACCGCCTGCCTGAGCCATGTTCGGTCTTCCGCCGCCGCCACCGCCAACGAGTGCTGCAAGTTCTTTAATCAGATTACCTGCATGAGCGCCCTGCTTCATAGCACCCTCCGTAGCCATCGCAAGAAGATTAACCTTATCCGGAGCCATAGCAGAAGCCAGAATGATAACACCCTCACCAAGCTTCTCCTTTAACTGATCCCCAAGGTTACGAAGCTCATTCATATCCACATCTGCCAATTTAACAGCCAATAGCTTAACACCCTTTACATCTGCCACCTGATTCATAACATCGCCAAGTGAGCTGTTTGCCAGCTTGCTCTTTAACTTCTCATTTTCAGATTTGACAGCTTTAATTTCCTCTAATAGGCCTTCAATTCTGGAGGTCAATTGTGCCGGTTCTGTTTTCGCTGTTTTTGCGGCCAGATTCAGTTCGTTTTCTAATTCTTTATAATAAGCAAACACGCCATTGCCTGTTAACGCCTCAATTCTTCTTACGCCAGCAGCAATACCTGTTTCAGTGAGAATCTTGAATACGGTAATTATACCGGTATTACTTACATGGGTACCGCCGCAAAGCTCTTTGCTATAGTCACCCATAGAAACAACGCGAACATCGCTGGCATACTTTTCACCAAACAACGCCATTGCGCCTTCCTTTTTCGCTTCCTCAATGTTCATAACCTTTGTATTTACATTAAGATTACTTGCGATTTGCTCATTTACCAACGCTTCCACTCTTTCCAGCTCCTGCGCTGTTAATGCAGAGAAGTGGGTAAAGTCAAAACGTAGACGGTCTTCACTTACCATGGAACCCGCCTGTTCTACATGGGAGCCAAGAACGGTTCTGAGTGCCTTCTGTAATAAGTGAGTTGCACTGTGATTCTTAGCGGTAGCTGCACGTTGAACGGCATTCACTTTTAATTCTACCGTTTCACCAACCTTGAAGATACCTTTAGTTACAGTACCCACGTGACCAATCTTTCCACCTTGAAGCTTAATAGTATCCTCAACTTCAAATTCAGCATCGTTGGTCGTTATAATACCGGAATCCGCAGCTTGTCCACCGCTGGTAGCATAGAAGGGTGGTACCCCTAGCACTTCTAGCGGTAACTCTCTGAACCTCCATTGCTTCACGGAAGCCCTTTTCATCTACGGTGGAGCCCTTTTCCTCAAGAATTTCCTTGGTCAAGTCAATCGGGAAGCCGTAGGTATCATATAATTTAAATACATCCTCCCCAGCAAGGATCTTCTTATTGCTCTTTTCTAATTCTTTTTCCATCTCAGCCAGGATGTTTAAGCCCTGATCGATGGTTTTATTAAATTTATCCTCTTCGATATTCAGAAGCTTGATAATATATTCTTTCTTTTCCTCTAATTCCGGATAACCGTCCTTGGATTCACGAATTACTACTTTGGCAAGCTCAGCCATGAAATTGCCTTCAATTCCAAGCAGTCTGCCATGACGAGCAGCACCACGAAGTAAACGACGGAATACATAGCCCCTGCCTTCATTGGAAGGAATAACGCCATCGGAAGCCATAAAGGTTACAGAACGGATATGATCTGTGATTTTACGGATGGATACGTCTTTCTTAGTATCTACCTGATATTCGGTATGAGCCAGCTCGCAAACCTTATCACGAATTGCTTTCATTGTATCTACGTCAAAGATGGAGGTAACGTCCTGTACTACGGTTGCAAGTCTCTCCAGACCCATTCCTGTATCTATATTTTTATTCTCTAATTCGGTATAGTTTCCATTACCATCCCCGTTGAACTGGGTAAATACATTGTTCCATACCTCAATATAACGATCACATTCACAGCCTACGGTACAGCCCGGTTCACCACAGCCGTATTTCTCGCCGCGATCATAGTAAATCTCGGAACAAGGGCCGCAAGGACCTGCACCATGCTCCCAGAAATTATCCTTCTTACCAAAACGGAAGATATTCTCCGGTGCGATACCAATCTCTTTATTCCAGATTTCAAAAGCTTCATCATCATTCTCATAAACGGAAGGATAGAGCCTGTTTGGATCAAGTCCAACCACCTCGGTTAAAAATTCCCAGGACCAGGCAATTGCCTCATGCTTAAAATAATCACCAAAGGAGAAGTTACCGAGCATTTCAAAGAAGGTACCATGTCTTGCAGTCTTACCAACGTTCTCGATATCACCGGTACGAATGCATTTCTGACAGGTGGTTACACGGTTTCTTGGCGGAATCTCCTGTCCTGTAAAGTAGGGCTTTAAAGGAGCCATACCTGAGTTAATTAATAATAAACTGTTATCATTATGCGGAACTAAAGAAAAGCTGTTTAATTTCAGATGTCCCTTGCTTTCAAAAAACTCTAAGAACATTTTTCTCAGTTCGTTTACACCATATACTTGCACGTTAATTGCCTCCTAATATTATATAAATATCCTGCTTTGGGATAAAGCTTTTTAACAGATGTGAATTGTTTTTTCAATAATTCACATTATTTTCGATGAGCCAGCTCTCTTGTGACATCTTCCCAGTCGAGTCCGCATTCTGCCATCAGAACCATCAGATGATACAGGTAATCCGCTATCTCGTAACGAAGCTCCTCTGCTCCCGGGTTCTTTGCCGCAATGGTTATCTCAGTGGCCTCTTCTCCGCATTTCTTAAGAATTTTATCAATTCCTTTATCAAAGAGATAATTCGTATAAGACCCTTCCTTTGGATGAACCTTTCGATCCATAATCACACCATATACGTCGTTAAATACATGGAGGGTATCTGGAGCCTTATAGTCCTTTTTCATTAATTCCGAATGGAAACAGGTATGTTCACCCGTATGACAGGCTGGTCCAATCTGCAATACCTTTGCCAGAATCGTATCCTTATCACAATCTATGATAAGCTCTTTCACGTATTGAAAATGTCCCGAGGTTTCGCCCTTTAACCAAAGTTGGTTACGGCTTCTGGAAAAATAGGTCATTCTTCCGCCCACAACAGTCTTATTATATGCTTCTTCATTCATATACGCAAGCATTAAAACTTCTTCTGTTCGATAATCTTGTACTATTACGGGGATTAAACCGTTAGAATCAAGTTTAAACTCGGAAAATGGTAGTTTACTTTCATAGGCATTAACCTCTAATCCCTCAGCTTTTAAGGCATATTTCGCTTTTAGTATGTCCTTATTTTCAAAGAAATTTGTAGAAACACCAACTACGGTTTTCAAGCTCATTAAGCTGCTCATATCATTTCTTACTAAACTATCTCGAACAATCACCTGGAAGGCTGCGGCTTCCAGCTTCTCTTTCGCATTGCCGGACAGTGCCAAATGCTTGATTAAAACAGTCCCTATCTTAGCTTCCTCCAGAATCCGGATGAAATCCTCTTCTGCATCCAAGTATTCCAGCATATCAAGTTCGACCTTGATTTTATCAGCACCGAATCGTTCTGTTGCTTCCTTTAACACGGATTTATTCTCCAGCATAGAGAACTTTACCATGACTGAAGCAGCACCGGTATAAATGGCTTTTTTTATATCTTCAAAACGTTTTACATAGGTTCCCACAATGACTGGCAAATCTATATTCTTCGTTATTTCTTTTGCTAAGGTTAAGAATTCCTCCTTGGATTTTTCATCCTTGGAATAATTGTAAAGAAACAGTTCATCGGCTCCCCCGTTTGCATAGATCTGTGCTTGCTTGATTACATTTGCCGTTACTTCTGTTTCTGCATTAATGTAGGGTATGATTTTTTTGTAAGACATGGAATTATTGCCTCCCGTGTTTTTAGATTTTCTTTTCGAATAACTCTACTGCTTTCCTTAAGTCCACCTTATTCTCATAAAGAGCCTTGCCTATAATAGCTCCGTAAATATTATTTTCTGCTAACATCTCCAGATCCTTTAAGGAGGAAACACCACCGGAGGCAATGATATTGAGACCCGTTGCGTCAGCTAATTCCTTCGTATGAGGAATATTGGGTCCCTGCAGCATTCCATCCTTGGAGATATCAGTGTATACAATTGTTTTCACACCATATTTCTTCATCTCTAAAGCCAGAGCAACTGCGGTGTACTCACTTACCTTTTCCCAACCCTCTATTGCAACCATTCCATTTTTAGCATCAATACCAATAACAATACGCTCCCGTCCAAATTTGGCAATTGCTTCTCTGACAAAGCCAGGATCCTTTACCGCCTTAGTACCGATGATTACTCGTCCAACCCCAAGGCTTAATTTATTCTCGATATCCTTAATGGTACGAATTCCACCACCCACCTGAACCGGAATTTTCACTTCACTAACAATTGTTTTGATTACTTCATCGTTGACAGAATGACCTACCAAAGCACCATCCAAGTCTACTATATGGATAAAGGAAGCCCCTGAAGCTTCCCATTGTTTTGCTATTTTTAGCGGTATATCAGAATAAACTAAAACATCTTGAAAACTCCCCTGTCTTAACCTTACACACTGTCCATTCTTAATATCAATTGCCGGAAATAATAACATAATTATCCTACCTTCTCATCAAAATATTTTAGTCAATGGAGCCCTTCGTAGATAAAACTCCCTGAATCCGTTCATCGTAGCTGCACGCCTCATCCAGTGCTTTAGCAAATGCTTTAAATGCGGCTTCGATGATATGATGATTGTTACCACCATTAAGTAGCTTAATATGTAAATTCATACCTGCGGAATATGATATGGCATAAAAGAACTCCTTGACCAGCTCCGTTTCCATATAACCAACTTTATCCATGGTAAAATTCAGATCATAGGAAAGATAGGGTCTGCCGGATAAATCTATGGCACATAAAACCAAGGTCTCATCCATGGGAAGGATAAAAGAGCCATATCGCTTAATGCCCTGTTTATCCCCTAAGGCTGCTTTGATTGCCTGGCCGAGTACAATACCCGTATCCTCTACAGTATGGTGCGAATCCACGTATAAATCGCCCTTTACCGATAGCTTCATATCAAAAAAACCATGTCGGGTAAAACTTTCTAGCATATGGTTAAAAAAACCGATACCTGTCTCAATTTGTGCTTTTCCACTACCGTCCAGAGTAAATTCCATATTTATTTCTGTCTCTTTTGTTTTCCGAGTTATTTCTGTGCTTCTGATACTCATCGGCTGCATCCTTCCTTTTTAATTTATTATACATTAACCGAAATAAATGTCAAATTTTAATTCAAGGTTCCATATCGAACGATACGTAAACTATTCAAAACGAACCGCAATCGAATTGGCATGAGCTGTCAGTCCCTCCGAATTTGCAAAGGTCACAACATCCTGATAAATCGGCTCCAGGGCTTCTCTGGAGTAAGCGATGATACTGGATTTCTTCACGAAATCATCCACGCTTAAGGGTGAGAAGAATTTTGCCGTGCCATTGGTTGGAAGGATATGATTTGGTCCAGCCATATAATCTCCCAGTGGCTCACTGGAGTACTCTCCTATAAAGATTGCCCCTGCATTCCTGATCTTCGTCATAACCATAAAGGGATCCTTGGTCATGATTTCAAGGTGCTCGGATGCAATTTCATTGGCGGCATCAATCGCTTCTGCAAGGTTACTTGCTACCATAATATAGCCATAGTTATCCAGGGATTTTTGCATAATCTCTGTTCTAGACAAACTAGCAACAAAAAGCTCAACTTCTTTCGATACCTTTTCTGCCAATTCACGGCTGGTAGTAATTAAAATTGCGGAGGCTAGTTCATCATGCTCCGCCTGGGATAACAAATCAGCGGCAACATATCTTGGATTTGCTGTCTCATCAGCAAGCACTAGGATTTCACTTGGCCCTGCGATGGAATCAATGCTGACATGTCCATACACAGCTTTCTTTGCCAAGGCTACATAAATATTGCCAGGACCTACGATCTTATCAACCTTTTTGATACTCTCTGTTCCATAGGCAAGGGCCGCAATCGCTTGAGCACCACCTACCTTATAGATCTCTGTCACCCCTGCTTCTTTGGCAGCAACCAAAGTACCCGGATTTACCTTGCCATCTTTTCCTGGAGGGGTCGTCATTGCAATTCGTTCCACTCCAGCAACTTTAGCAGGGATAACATTCATTAATACGGAAGAAGGATAAGCAGCCTTACCGCCAGGTACATAGACACCTGCGGCTGAAATTGGTGTTATCTTCTGACCCAGAATGGTTCCATTTTCTGTGGAATCAAACCAGCTGTATTGCTTTTGCTTTGCATGATAGCTTTCGATATTTTTAAGTGCTTTTCGAATTACATCAATGATGGATGGATCAACCTTCTCATATGCTTCTTCTATCTCTGCCTCTGTTACACGAATGGTATCCTGTGTTATGACCGAATGATCAAAACGTTCTGTATAATCAAATAATGCCTTATCCTTATTTTGTTTTACATCCTCTAAAATTTTGGACACTGCTGATGCATATTCATCATATTGATTTGGACTTCTTTTTAATAGGTCTTCCAGAATATTCTTCTTTGTCTCTGAGTTTAGCTCGATGATCTTCATCCGTCTTCTCCGCCCTTCTACGCTTTGTTGGTTCGTATTGACACTTATTTTTAAGCTGATAATTTCTATGTTTTAAGCTTTTACTTTCTATGTTTTTTAAGCTAGTACTTACTATGCTCTCATATTCGTCCGAATTATTGTTTATTCGCCTGAATTGCTTCTTTTAAATCCCTAATAATTTTACTAATTCTTTCATGCTCCATCTTCATACTGACCTCATTGACTACCATGCGAGCGGATAGGTCACAAATCTCTTCCAGAACCTCCAGCCCGTTTTCGCGAAGGGTAGAACCGGTTTCAACAATGTCAACGATTACCTCGGCAAGCCCAACGATGGGTGCCAATTCGATGGAACCATTTAATTTAATAATTTCCACGGTTTGATGCTTCTTATTATAGAAATAGTCCTTCGCAATACTTGGATATTTTGTAGCTACTCTTATTAATTCCCCATGCTGCAATAATTCCTTCGCCGACCGTGGACCTGCGACACACATTCTGCATTTTCCAAGACCAAGATCAACTACTTCAAACATCTTTCTTCCTTCTTCGAGGATGGTATCCTTACCCACTACTCCAATATCAGCCGCGCCGTACTCTACATAGGTAGGTACATCCGTTGCTTTTGCTAAGAAGAACTTTAATTTAAGTTCCTCGTTTACAAAGATTAATTTTCTGGAGGATTTATCCTTCATCTCTTCACAGGTAATACCGATCTGTTCCAGCATTTCAAGTGTTTTAAAAGCTAAACGCCCTTTGGCTAAGGCTATTGTAATATATCTCATATGATCTGTCCCTTCTTTCATTTAAACGATAGGATTCTGGTTACAAAAGTATGCTTTAGGTAGTGAGATGAATATGTATGCATATCTATTCATCTGGACTTGCCTTAGCATCCTATGATTGCCAGGTGCAGGCAATCACAGGATGCCGGTCTGCGCCATCTGAACAGATATACACACATATTCATCGCTGTAGTTATTTGAACTTTGACCCATGAATCGCGATACGTAATTGCAAAACAAAATAATTAACCTAATAAGTCCTTAATAGAGGCTACTTGGATATCACCACTTTCGATGTTAATTACCTTTATTTCTTCTTCACTATTAAGGTATAATATTCCACCTGCATTCGCTCTTTTACCGTATGAAATATATTCTTCTAACTCTGTAACGCCGTTCGACTTTTGTAGAATTATATTCATTCCTGTCATTCGGAAATGATTTGCCAGGGATATTGCTTGTTTTCGATAGGCTCTTTCGTATATTATCAAAGTATCCTGGGGCTCCGGCTCAACTAATAGCTTTTGCCTGGATAATGCCAGCATTAGTTGGTCTATTACTATGGCAAGCCCGATTGCCGGTGCTTCTTTTCCGAATTGTCCTACCAGATTATCATAACGGCCTCCGTTTGCAATTACATCGCCGGTTCCGTAGGTGTATGCTTTAAAAATAATTCCTGTGTAATAATTGTACTTACTTAACATTCCCAAATCGAAGGATACGAAGTTTTCGTAATTATATTCTGTCAAAATATCATATAGTTTTTCCAGCCGTTCAATCGCTTTGATTGCTCTGGGGTTGGAGGTGAGCTTCTTTGCGTAGGAAAGTGTATCTAAGGTTCCAAAGAGCTCCGGCAGCTTTAAGAATATCTCTTTTAATTCCTGAATGATATCCTTTGATCCCACAATTTCCTCTACACCGAATAAATTCTTCTTCTCAATTAATAATCGAAGATTCGTTGTTTCCTCCTCGTCAAAGCCGGCTTCATCAATGAGTGCACGGAAGAAATCCGCATCACCGATCTCCACCTGAAACTCCTTTAAACCACTCTGTAATAAGCATTCAATTGTAAGAGCCAGCATCTCTGCATCCGCTTCAATACTATCATCGTTGATCAGCTCTGCGCCAAGCTGGGTAACTTCCTTAAGCTTTCCCTGATAACTGGTATTATTAATAAAGGTATTTCCGATATAGCAAAGACGGATTGGCAGTGTCTCTTCCTTATAATACTTCGCCGCACAACGTGCTATGGATGGAGTAATATCAGGCCGCAGGGCCAGGGTGTTACCATCACGGTCAAAAAATTTGTACATGTCTTTGGAGGCTACCGTCCCACGTTCCTGGCTGAAGATATCAAAAAACTCAAAGCTTGGTGTCTGTATATCACGAAATCCAAAACGCTCCAGTACATGATGGAGATTATTTTGCAACGCCAGTCTCGTTACACATTCCGAATTATATATATCTCTCACTCCCTCAGGTGTATGTAGTAATTTTTCCTTCATAAAAACACCATGCCTTTCCTCTGATCATCCTTTTCAAGAGAATTATAAATTTACTTCTCGATTTTGATGGATATATTATTATAATTACTTCATCATGGTAACGTGATAATTCGCTACCATACTAATATGTTTTCCTATTATAATTTAAATCCTTAAAGATGTCAACCAATTCTTTATAATACTTGTAACTCTAACCAGCTTATATAAAGTTTATTCAAATTACTCGATCGGCAAAATTCTTCTCATATCATTCTGCTGAATAAATGCGTATCTGTATTCATCTTAATAGATAAAGCTGACCTTCGATATCCCAAGTATTCTATGTAATTTCACGACGTTCTAGATCTTTACTTAGCATTTCAAGATAATGGATACAACCGCCCTGAACTCTAATCTGATAATCCAAATCTAACTCATCAAAGCGAAAGCTTTTTCTGCCCCCGTTTAAGGCCCGGTTCCAAAACTCATAGAGTCGTTCGAAGGTTAGATAATAATAGATATCATGCTTTTTATAATAAATTAATAAAAACGCCAGTCCATTCTGCTCCTCAAATTCCTTCATAAAAGCAATCTGATGTTCATGAACATTATTAATACTGAAGGTATCCACGGCACATTCCTTCGCATCAAAGCAAATAGGAACCCCTTGCACTGCTCCGATATAGTCAACCGTACTCTTTTGCTCAAAGTAGGCGAGAGTAATATGCCTATTCTCTTTATCAATTGAAATGGGCGTGATAGGAGTCGGTACCTTTTGAATTAACGCCAGTCTTTTTTCTCGGTATTTCGTGTTCGTCATATTTATCATCTCTTCTAACATGGAGCCTCTTAAGCCCCTAGAATTCCATGATGGCATATACCTTCCCTCCTTATCTTAAATTCACAACAACTCCATATAAAATCAAAAAACAAATGATTGAATTTACAGCAGATACTCCTCCCCCATAGCAAAAGACCCCGGGTTAACGCCATGTAAGAATTAATATCTGCTGTATAAGTATTGCTGTAATAATACTATTCGTAATCTCCAACGAAAGATTCATAGTTATAAGTTTAATCAAACTCGGCGATTAATATGTGTGTATATGTATTCAGATGGCGCAGACCGGCATCTTGTGTTTGCCTGCATTTGGCAAACACGGGATGGTAAGGCAAGTCCAGATGGATACATATGCACACATATTAATCTCACTACCTAAATCATTTGAATCCACTAAAGCTGTTTTGATTTCTTACTGAACAAATCCTTTTTAATTTTGGCAAACAATTCCGGAACCTCTGCGATAAATTCTTTTCCAGATAAATAAGCCAACTCACCCTCAAGCATGGGGAAAACCATGCGCTGTGAATGCAATAGCTGATGAGTTAAGCCATATTTCTTACGAAAGAAATGATTTGTTTTCTGATCGCCGTATTTAAAATCACCGATAATCGGATGCCCGATGGAAGCTAAATGAGCTCTAATCTGATGAGATCGTCCTGTGATTAGTTTAACCTGTAATAGGGTATAGTTGCCTTCCGCTGCCTCGGGAATAATCTGATCCGGTTGTGATGATTTTTTCAAGTTACGCAGATATGCTTCTTCCTTCGCAACTGCAGCATCCTTAAGAGCATTGGAGGAATAAGCCAACGGTTCATATTCCGTACAGATATATTCTGTATTCTCAACCTGATCCTTATATATCTTCACCTGATTCTTCTCCTCGTCCTTACTCAGATACCCCTCGATCCGCCTTTTTTCTTCCACTTTATCTTTCACAATACAGAGATAATATTTATTTAAAGCACGGCTTTTCAAGAGTTTAGCCATTTCCTGAAGACCTAAGAGAGATTTGCCCGCAATTAAGATTCCTCCGGTATTTCGATCTAACCGATTACAAATAGCTGGCTTAAAGCTCACTAGCTGCTCCTTGGTAATCTGCTTCGATTTTAAGAGATATGAAATGACGATCTCTACCATGGATACATCATCCTTTTCTGCTTTTTGAGAGAGAATTCCCAAGGGCTTATTCAAAACCATAATGTGTTTATCTTCATAAATAACATTCAAACTATGTTCTACTTTTGTAGTCTCAATTTCAACAGGAGCAACCTGCTCACTGAATTGTTCGATTGTTTCGTCGGAAAGGAATAATTTAATTTCATCCTGAACCGCCAACTTCTCTGAACCGTCTGCCTTTTTTCCGTTTAAAGTTATATTCTTTTTTCTCAGCATCTTATAAATAAAGCTTTTCGGAGCCTTATTTAATAGTTTGGCTAACAGCTTATCAAGACGTTGGCCTGCTTCATTTTGCTGAACGTGAAATTCCTTCATTTCATTCTACTCCTGTACTGCATGATTTTTAGATGATATTGACATTACTATTATGATAGCTCTAGTACCTCGGACAAGGAGGTAACAAAATAATCTGCCAGTTTAATCTTTTCCTCTTGCTCTTCCACCGAGAACTCATCATAAACCGCACATACCTTCATATTAGCATTCTTACCTGCCATAATCCCCATTATAATATCTTCAAATACCAGGCAATTCTCCGGCTCCACGCCTAAATCCTCCGCAACCAGAAGATAGATATCCGGCGAGGGTTTTCCTTTTGCGACCTCACAGGAAGTTCGAACCGAAGCAAAATAATCACTGATTCCATGTCTTTTCACAACCAAATCTACCAGCTCTCTAGAATTGCTGGTTGCAATCCCCGCAGGTATCTGATGCTGCTTTAAATAGGTTAATAACTCCAAAACTCCTTCTTTTAAAGGAACCTCATGCATGTACTTGTCCCAGGCCATCTGATTCCAATCACTTTTAATCTGCTCCAAACTGTCCGGAAGCTTAAATCTTTCTTTGAAGTAAACTGCAGTTTCCGAAAAGCTCATTCCTGCTATTTCGGATTGAAGTTCCTCCGGAAGCTCTATACCAAAGCGGTTTAGATATTCAATATCAATACTTCTCCACATCCACATGGAGTCAACTAATGTTCCGTCTAAATCGAAAAGTACTGCTTTAACATCTTTAATCATATCTATTCCTTTCATCCAACCTTTAATTTTTCAATAGCTGCAACTCCTGCGAAGTCAAATCCCGATATTCTCCCGGCGTCAGCTTCGGATCAAGCACCAAGCTTCCCATAGACAAGCGTTTTAGATAAATTACTTCCTTTTCAACTGCTTCGAACATACGCTTTACCTGATGAAATTTGCCCTCTTGTATGGTAAGCTCAATCTCAGAAATCTCGTCAGAAGAGAGGATCTTTAGCTTAGCCGGCAGGGTCAGGCTTTCCTCTCCGATGTCCACACCTTCTTCGAAGGCTCTAATATCCTCCCGGCTTACCCTACCCATTACCTTTGCATAATAGACCTTGTCTACATGCTTTTTGGGTGATAACAACCGATGAGCCAAATCTCCATCATTGGTTATTAATAAAAGACCTTCGGTATCCTTATCCAATCTTCCTACAGGAAATAAATCTTTTCTCTGTTTATCTGTAATCAGATCTAGCACTGTCTCACTGACATTATCCTGAGTTGCAGACACCACCCCGACAGGCTTATGAAGCATAATATAACAATAATCCACATAGCCGACCTTTGCTTCATCAAACAAAACCTCATCCGTGGAAGTTGTCACTTTACTTTCCGGTTTCGTACAGATTTCTCCGTTCAGTCTTACTCTTCCCTTTCGAATCCAGGTTTTAATCTCACTTCGTGTTCCGATTCCCATATCCGCAAGGTACTTATCCAACCTAAGTTGTTCCGACATAGCTACCTCTTTCTATCTTGTATCTAGTTATTATCTTTTTACTTTATCTCAATTCTGGCTTTTAACACTTAATTCTACATCCATCTCCAACCAGGAAGATATTTATTCTTAAAATTATTCTTTGCCACTTTAATCCAGCCAAGAGGATGATTTTCAACACATACCAGATACCAGCCGTCCTCATAATCCCCTTCCAGCTCGATCGCCTCGCATTTCAAATAACGGATCACATTAGGATCCTCCACGCTTAGTTGTATCAACTTATCATAATCTGAGATGGTCATTGCACTAGCTAAGGCCTGTGAGGGTTCAAAACGCTGCTTTTTCATTTCCCCTAATAATAGTCCCTGGCGCAGTATTCGTAGGCCTTTTAAATTTGGCAATCCTTCTGGTAGTAGGTAAACTCTGTCTTCATGCACCACCAGCTGCTCCTGCTTAATCGGAAATTTAAGTTGTTTAAAAAACTCAATTGCTTCATCCGACAATGAATTCTTAGGCTTAGCAAGGCTGGAGATATCCTTTACCGAATTGGATTCACCCTCATTCCTTTTATGAAGCAGGGTAATAAAATGTCCCTCACCATTAATTTTGTGTGGCCATAGTCGGATGCAATGCTTTAATTCTTCCTTACCATTTACCCATTCCGGCTTACCGTAATCAAAGCCTTCATAGGATATCCCTAACTCCTTCTGCAGCTCTTCCTTTGGAATCGCATTCACGACTTCAAATTCCGGATATTCTTCTAATAGGTAGGCAATGGTTCCTTCATTCTCCTCCGGTGAGAAGGTACAGGTGGAATAAAGCATAAATCCGCCAGGCTTTAACATTCTTGCTGCAAATATAATAATCTCCTTTTGCAGCTTGTTATAGTAATCCACACCATACTGCTCCCAGTTCTTCATGATTGCAGGACTTTTACGAAACATTCCTTCACCGGAGCAGGGTGCATCAATTAAAATCTTATCAAAATATTCCGGGAAATAATCTACAAGCTTATTCGGTGCCTCCGAGGTTACCAGGGCATTGCGAATTCCGAATAATTCTATATTCTTAAGTAATGCCTTCGCCCTGGAATTACTGATATCATTAGAGACCAGAAGACCTTCTCCCCCTAGTTTTGCCCCAAGCTCCGTACTTTTTCCTCCGGGTGCCGCACAGATATCCAGTACCTTATCCCCTTTTTCAATGGGCAGCAAGCTAGCAGGTGTCATTGCGCTTGGCTCTTGGATATAATATAAGCCAGCGTAATAATAGGGATGCTTTGAAGGCTGCTCCTGCGTATCGTAGTAATAACCATTCCAAACCCAGGGAATTCTATTCACTGAAAAAGGACAGATTTTTTCAAACTCTTCTGGGGTAGACTTAAGTGTATTTACACGTAAGCCGCCAAAATGCGGCTTATTGTAGCACTGTAAATACGCTTCATACTCCTCTCCCAAAAGCGTTCTCATTCTGTCCTCAAATAATTTTGGTAAATTCATTTTCTCACTCCGTTAATTTATTCATGGCAAAATATTCGATCGTCTGTATTTCTGCCATAGTTATATTTTGATTTGTATCAGCCTATCTTAGGCTCTGTGCACGATAACGAGCAGAAATCAAATCCAATTGATGACTAAATTCAGCTAATTCCGTCTGATCTCCCTTTTGATAAATTCTTAAGAAATCGTCCTGTATCTTCATAACCTCCTGCTTATTTGCAACCTTATATAAATTTTGGATATTTGTTAATATATCCGCAACGATATTCGCCTTAATTGTAAAGGAATTCTGAGCATCCATGATCTCATCCCTTACTACCGACATTTCCTGATCCAGAATCAGGATAGCTCCTGCCGCAGAGGATAAACGCTCTCTGATATTCTCCGGCATATTTGATTTATATTTATATTGCAATGAATGCTCAATGGTAGCCCAGAAATTCATAGCAAGGGTTCGGATCTGAATCTCTACCTGAAGTTCCTTTTTTCCCTTTAAGGTTTCCACATCATAGGTTACAATCATGTGGTAGGAGCGGTAACCGCTTTTTTTAACGTTTTCGATATAATCCTTCTCATTAACGACACGCATATCGGAACGCCTTCTAATAATATCAACTACCTTATAAATATCTTCAACAAACTGGCAAATAATTCGTATTCCCGCAATGTCGTCGATCTCATCTTCAAATTTTGCTAATTCAATCTTTTTTTTCTGTGACTTTTCCAAGATACTGGATATTGTTTTAACCCTTCCGGTAACCTGCTCAATCGGTGAATACGCGCCAACATGCCTATATTCATCGATAATGTGATTAAATTTAATAATTAATTCATCAACGGCCAAGGCATATGGATCCAATATTTCTCTCCAAAGTTGTATTTCCATAAAGGTACCTCCTACCCGAACCCATAGATAAGTATGGTTAACAACTTATCTGATAAGACCTCTTTGTCTCATGTATGGGATCTTTCCTAAACTTTCTTATTCCTCAAACGTTAAAACCATCATAGCTAATACGGCTAGTCCCGCGGTTTCGGTTCTTAATATTCTTCTGCCTAAGGTAATTGGCTCTATCCCTGCTGACATTGCAAGTTCAATCTCTGATTCTTCAAATCCACCTTCCGGCCCGATAAATACTCCAACACTTTCACAATCATTTAAGCTGTTCAATCTATTTTTTGTATTTTGCATTCCGGTTGCATTCTCATAAGGAATAATACCATGTCCTAACAGCTTCGCATTGCTTACCGCTTCCTTAAAGCTTTGCACCGGTCTAACCCTGGGAATCATTCCACGGCCGGATTGTTTCGCTGCTTCTTCTGCGATTGCCTGCCAGCGTTCCAGCTTTTTCTCTTCCTTTTTCTTGTCTTCCAGCTTTACAACCGCCCGTTTTGTCATAACCGGTACGATATCATGTACCCCAAGCTCCACGGCCTTTTGGATAATCAACTCCATCTTATCCTTCTTGGGCAAACCTTGGAATAAGGTAATGCGCGTCTTAAGCTCCGTGCCTGTATCCGTTTCAGACTGAATCTCAGCGGTAATTTCCCCCTCTGATACCTTATTTATTATACAATAACAATCTTTTCCTTGTCCATTGCAAATTATAATTTCATCCCCCGTCTTCCTGCGAAGAACATTCTTTATATGGTTAACGTCAGAGCCTGTGATAACAATAGTATTTCCAGCAATCTGAGCCGGTGTCACGTAAAAACGATGCATAAACTTCTCCTTCATCTCTCTGGCGGATGCCTTTTTACTTTTCATCTTATCATGTTTATCTTTACCAGTTTTATATAATTAAACCTAGCTTGCATAAATTATGCTAACGATATTATATAGCACACGGAACGTATGTTCAAGTGATTTTCCAAAACAATTACGCCGGGATCAAAACTTACCCTAATGTATTACTTAAAGGCAAGCGATGCTCCCGGCGTAATTTAATTCACGACAGATTCTTTCTTATTTGTTTTTTCGAAAGGAATTTTTTTAGGACATAAACTTATCTCTTGCAATATCTGCAAGTATTTTTGCTGTCTTTTCAATTCCGAACCGGCTGCTGTCAATCATAATGTCATAGCCGTCATAGACATTCTTAATCTCAGGACAATAACGATATCTATAATTTTCTCTAGCCTTATCAACATCCCTAATCATCTTCTTCGCAACTTTCAGATCCATTTGAAGAGATTCTGTACAATTCTTCAATCTCACTTCATAAGGCGAATAGACATAGATATTGAGACAGCGGGGATGATCCTTCAATACATTCCCGGCACATCTTCCAACAATAATACAAGACTCCTTTGCCGCAATATCACGAATAATATTGGTCTGAACCTCAAAGATCTCATCCTGAATATTCGAAACTCCCATACCCAAAGGATATTTTCTTCTAAAAAATGCTACGTTTGCATTTTCCTCCTCGCTACTAATAACGGGGATCGGCTGCCCCATTCGTTTTGCCGTAGCCTCCACAATATCCCTGTCATAGAACTCGATTTGCAGCTCCTCCGACATCTTTTGTGCAATGGAACGACCAAAACTGGCAAATTGTCTTGAAATTGTAATCACATAGTTTTCCAAAACTTAAGACCTCCTATTTCCAACTGATCCTTATACCTACGAAATGCTATCCTGTCAGGCCGCCCGCTCCGCTGCTTTTGGAATGCGAGGGTGCTTCTGCATATATCTGACTATGGAAGATAAAGTAAAATTAATAATGAAATAGATAATAGCCGCTGCTCCCAACAAAACAAATACATCCGATACATTAACAGATCCGGTACCATTATATTTATTTGCCGCACTTAATAAGGTCTTAACTCTTGACATAAGCTCAATTACCGCAATGTTAGCCAGGTAGGATGAGTCCTTAATTGTCGTGATAACCTGACTAAGCAGGGTGGGAACTATATTCCGGTATGCCTGAGGCAATATGATATAAATCATAATCTGCACCGTGTTAAAGCCCTGGGAATGCCCAGCCTCGAATTGACCCTGTGCCACCGAATTAAGACCTCCACGTACAATTTCAGCGATAATGGAGGAGGTGAATAAAATCAGTGCTGTTGCTCCCTTAAATAAGAGCTTCACTTCTACGGATGTAAGACCAAACATCTTTTTTGACAGAAATTCCGGAAAAGGGAAAAATACCAGGCAAATAAATATCCATAGCAACAGTGGTGTATTTCTGAATATTTCAATATATGCCGTAGCAAGCCATTTAAATATTCTAGTTTTTTTCGTTGTGCAGTAATTACGCACCAACGCAAGGACGGATCCCAATAGGACACCAATCCCTACCGCAACAACAGATATAATTAGCGTAAAAGCAACTCCCTTAAAGATATAGCTTAGAATTGCCGGGTTTTTTAAAATTGATAAACTGCCTTCTAATGTACTCATTATTTAGTCACCACCCCTTCCGAAATGGTTTTAACTGCTTCTGCAGTCTTAAGCTCTCTCTTCTTCAGAGAATTCTCCCATATGCTTGCCAATGTGGAAAGCGGGAAGCAAACGATAAAGAATAATAGTCCGCTAACCAGATATGCCGGTGCATAAGCTCCACCGGTGGTGGCACCCGTTACAAAGCTGTAAGTCAGGGATATCAAATCCGCTCCGCCGATGATATATAGACATGAAGTATTCTTAATCAGATTTACGATCTGATTGACCATAGGCGGTAATATGATCTTAATACTTTGTGGTAAAATAATAAAATACATTTTTTCCACATAATTAAATCCCTGGGACTCCGCAGCTTCAAACTGCCCTTTGGGAATGGCACCAATACCAGCACGAACAACCTCTGCCATATAAGCACCATGGTAGATACCAAGGGAAATAATACCTGTAACTACAATACCTAAGCTTTTTCCTGAAAATGCTAACGCATAATATAAAAAGCACAGTTGAAGAATCAAAGGTGTATTCTGAATCACCTCAACATATACTCGGCTTATGACCTCCAGATACTTTTTGCCGCTGGTTGCCATCAAGCCGAATATAATTCCCAGTACCAACGACAATATCAGAGCGAATAGCGCCATTCTGCTGGTATTATATAAACCCAACAGAAAGGTTGAACGATAGGTCCAAACCTTTTCCCAGGCTGTTATAGAAAATAAACCATCCACTACATTTCCTCCTGTTATATAATAAGGCTTCGCATAGGCGAAGCCCTATCAGTAATTCTAAATGAAATCCAATCTTATTTATTCTAATCCATTCTCAGCAATCAAGCCTTCAATTGTACCATCTGCCAACCAACCTGTAATTTGCTCTTCAACCACAGCTGAAATTCCTGAGCCCTTTTTCGTAGCAACACCGTATTCCTGAGGTGAGAATTTATCCTCAATATAAGAACGGCTATCGGTATGATATGCGGCAAGGATTGATTTGTCTACACAGAAGGCATCAATTTCACCGGCACTCAAAGCTGTTGAGATGGTTGGGTAATCATCGTATTGATGGAAAGAAACGCCTTCTGTCCAGGTAGCTGGATCAAAGGTTTCTTCATTAAAGTTGTCACCGCTTACAAATCCTGCTTCAACCATTGCTTTTACTAATGCTCTTGCTGAGGTTGAACCAGAAGACACACCGACTTTTTTATCCTTTAAACCTTCCAATGAGGTAATACCGGATGCATTCTCAACCAGCACTGTTACAAAGTCTGTGAAATATGGTGTGGTGAAATCCCAGCTTTGCTTTCTTTCCTCTGTAATCGTAAAGGTTGCTAAAACACAGTCAATATCTCCGGAATCCAAAAGCTCAGTACGTGTAGCTGCAGTAACAGCAGTAAACTCTACTTCAACCCCAAGCTTTTCTGCAATTTTCTGTGCCAGACTGATCTCAAGACCGCTGTACTCCTGTGTTAACGGATCCTGATATCCGAAGCCGATTACGGCATTCTTAACGCCTACTCTTAACACGCCTCTGTCAATAATTGCCTGTACATCTTCGGCATATTCTGATGTGGCATCATCACCTGAGCCATCTGTAGTTCCTTCCGTTGGAGTTGCAGGTGTATCAGTTGTACTTTCCTTGCTCTGGCAGCCCGCCAGAAGGGATGTAAGTAAGAGTATGCTAAGTAGCAGTCCCAGATATTTTTTTAAATGTTTCATGAATGTTTTCCTCCTTTTATTCACTTTTAAATAATATAAGTACATTGCAATTTCAGGTTGCAACCAGAGATATACTCTAAGCTGCTTTCATCGTTAGCGGATGATCTTTCCCAGGAATTGCTTAACCCGGTCATTTTCTGGATTTGTAAAGAAATGTTCTGGAACACCTTCTTCAATAATCTGTCCGTCAGCCATGAATACAATTCGATCTGCTACCTGACGTGCAAAGCCCATCTCGTGGGTAACTACCACCATAGTGATATTTTCCTTTGCTAATCTGATCATGACATCCAGTACCTCCTGAATCGTTTCCGGATCCAGCGCTGAGGTAGGCTCGTCAAACAGAATAATCTTGGTCTGAGCACAAAGGGCACGGGCGATGGCGATACGCTGCTGCTGTCCCCCGGACAAAGTCGTCGGATATACATGAGCTTTTTCCCTGAGTCCGACAATATCAAGATAATGATACGCCAGCTCTTCCGCTTCTTTTTTGCTCTTATGGTGCAGTTTCATTGGCGCTAATGTCAGATTCTTTAAGACGGTCATATGCGGATAAAGATTAAACTGCTGAAAAACCATGGATGTGGTTTCCCTAACCAGCTTTGTCTTATTCTTTGATGTCAGTTCTTCTCCATTGATAAAAACATTACCGCTGGTCGGCATCTCCAGAAAATTCATACATCGAACCGCTGTGGATTTTCCAGAACCGGAAGGCCCGATAATAACCAGCTTTTCACCTTCTGCCACCTCTAAGTTGACATCTTTTAGCACATGCAGATCCCCAAAAAATTTGTTTACATTTTGCATTTTAATCATAATTTCACCTCTCTTGGCATACCCAAGGGTATAAGATAAAAAAAAGGTGTCTGAGCCACGAAGTTCAGACATCTTTATCTTCAATAATTGTATAAAAAAATAGCAGCATTGTCAATACTTTCTTTATTTGATTAAAGAGTTAACGAGTTAAAAAGTTAACGGATTACATGTTTTCAACTTAGAATTTTACTTTCTTTAGGCAGATTAATTGAATTACCGCAATAATAATGCTGTAAACACAACCATATAAAATCGGCAATATCATATGCTGCAGATCAAAATACTCCTGTCCATTAAAGCTACCTAAGATATCATAAACCGGAGGAAATATCCATAATACAAATTTTGAAATGGGAAACTCAAGTATAATCGGCCCTTTTGCATAACCCAGAATCGCAGCAGTTACTACCATTAGCACCGACATCTTATCCTTGATAATTCTTGGGTGAAACAAAGCTCCCAAGGCAACTCCAACGGAAGCTATAATAAAATGCAATACAACGCCGTTGATGATATCGGGGATTATAATTTCTCTATTAAAAATACTAAAATGATTCAATAAATTCTGTATCATCGGAAATGCAATGCCAAGGATGCTAAAACCTAAGCCAATTAATAACAAGAAAATAAATTTACTCACATTATATAATTCAGCGCTTTGCAGCTTCAAGACCAAAAGTTGCTCCGAGATAAGTTCCTCAACCTCCTGATAACTAAAGCTAATCCATGTCATAACGAAGAACAATACGCCCATAGACATGACGATACTGGGAACATAAGATAAATTCCCCTCCGAATAGCAGACTCTCAAAAATAAAATCCAAAATAGTAATGGCATTATTATTTTATTTGATTTAAAATACTTTCTACTCTCATACTTTATTAATTCTCTCATTCGTCGATACCTTTCATCGCTCTCAATTTAAAACCCTTCTGCAGCATTTGCATTAGAATTTGATTGCTATCCTCTCTGGGTACAACCATTCTTATTTCACCCTCGTTATCATCCAGCTTATGTATCATTTCGGTAATTACAGCAGGAATGTTTGCCTCCATCTCCGGCTTCTCAAAAGAAAGTATGTCATAATCATAATCTGTATATTTCGTAACATCGAGAGGCTCCAACTGCATATTCTTAATCTCGTAGGCTTCCGAAGAAAGCTGATTGACCAGAAACATTTCGTGGCAGGACATTAAAATAGCAACTCCCTGCTCATTCAATTCCTTTACCATACTAATAAATTTCCTCTGAGATTTTACATCCTGACCAGATAAAGGCTCATCTAAGAGCAGTACATCCGGCTTAGATAGCAGCGCTTGTATAACAGCTACCTTTTGCAGGCTTCCTTTTGATAAATGCTTCATTTGACTATCTGTCATTTGCTCCATAAAAAAAGATTTTAGCAGCTCCTGTATTCCTTCCTGTACTTTGTTCTCAGGCATACCTTCAATTAAACCCATATGTGTTAAATACTGTTTTACCGTAATGCTCATTTTGGGAAAATGCTCCGGCACATAATTAAACTTTAGCCGTTTAGCGCATTTTACCTCCCCTGAGGTAGGGTTCGTCAGACCACAGACAATTTTTAAAAGAGTACTTTTTCCGCTGCCATTATTTCCAACGAATGCAATTGACTGCCCCTTTTGTATTGTTAAATTGATATTGCTCAGTACCTCATTGCGACCAAACTTTTTCGATATATTGCTTAAACTGATTATCGCACTCATCATGCTCCTCCGTCTTTGAACGAATAGATATTACTTTTGTTTCAATACAACTTCTATTAATGCACTTTCAAAATTGTTCGCTTCAACCCTTAGGTTAATCATTTATAATTATAATTGGCAAGATTATGCATGTCAAATATAAATTTCCCATATTATTACTTTATCACCCATTTCCATTATCTTTTTACGACAAAAATTTACCCTTGATTTATAAAACAACTGTACGATTCCGGTAATTAATGGTATGATAAATTTAAGATCAATGGTATCAATTGAATATATAATTTATCATACCGGATTATACAACAAATAAAGTGATTCAATTTACGGAGGATTTTTATGAGACTTGTGACAAGATCAGATTTTGATGGATTAATTTGTGGAATGTTATTAAAGGAAGTCGGTGTTATTGACAGCTGGGTATTTGTTCATCCAAAAGATTTACAGGATGGGTTATTCCAGGCTGATAGCAATGATGTACTTGCTAATGTGCCCTATGTTAAGGGCTGCGGAATGTGGTTTGATCACCATGTAACCGAGGCAGATCGCGTAGGCTGGACGCAGAACGTAGAGGGAGAAAGCAGACTGGCTGATTCAGCAGCAAGAATTATATATGAATACTATGGCGGTAATGACAGATTTCCAAACTATGCGGACATGTTAGCCTCCGTGGATAAGGTTGACTCTGGTAAGCTTACCAAAGAAGAGATCTTAAACCCTACCGGCTGGATTCTATTAGGTTTTTTATCAGATCCCAGAACCGGTTTAGGAAGATTTCGTGAATTCCGTATCAGTAATTATCAGCTCATGGAGGAACTGATCAATCATTGCAGAAATATGCCGATCGAGGAAATTCTGGAGCTTCCGGATGTAAAGGAAAGAATTGAGCTGTACAACGAACAGACCCTTCTGTTCCAGGACATGGTTGCTAAATATACCAAGGTGGATAAGAATGTTATCATAACTGACTTACGAGACGTTGAGACTATCTATACCGGTAATCGATTTATGATTTACAGTCTCTACCCGGAACAGAACATATCACTTTGGATTGTAGATGGAAGACAAAAACAGAATGTATCCATTGCTTGCGGGTATAGTATTTTAAATAGAACCGCTACAACAGATGTTGGTAAACTTATGCTGGCCCACAACGGTGGCGGACATAAAATGGTTGGAACCTGCCAGGTACCTTATGGTGACGCAGAGCAAATTATAGCTGAGATTGTAGACGCGATCAGAGAATAAATAATAACGATCCCGTTCTGTTGATACTAATTTTAAAAGCAAAATTGTCTTACCAAGTTAATTAAACTCAAAAAAACCACAATACAAATTATCCTTAATAGGAAATTGCATTGTGGTTTTTTCTTGTCGCCAGTTATGATTATTTAACTTTCATAACCTTTACTTTTTTGTAACCTTAATTGTAATATATTTGGTTAGGCCGTTTGCTTGAACCTTTATTTTAGTAGTGCCTGCTTTTTTTGCAGTAACCAAACCGTTTTTACTTACGGTTGCTATCTTGGAATTCAAGGATGTATAGGTTATTTTCTTGGAGGCACCAATAAACAATTTTGGCTTTATGGTATATTTCTTTCCAACCTTTAAGCCTACATTATATTTATCAAAAGTTAAAAAAATGTATTGGACTGTTAAATTATAGGAAATACTTAAACTCGGATTATCTACGGAGGTTGCAGTAATTACTGCTGTTCCACCCTTGACACCTGTTACCTTTCCGGCGCTGCTTACTGTCGCTACTTTTGTATTAGATGATTTCCATACAAATTTTTGATTCGTTGCAGAAGCAGGCAATATAACCGGTTTCACTGTTAAGTTAGCATTCACATACATCGTATGATAGATATCGTCAAAATAGGTATATTGAACCTTATCTATGCTATTATCGATAATATGATATTCAAAGCCATAAGCTCCTTGAGCATAGGAAGAACTGTAATTATCTCTTCCAACCTTAATATAATAGGTACCTTCTGCCCAGTTAAAACTTGTTGGGCGTAATAACATATTTGGACTATCTATTTTATTAAAATTGCTATCATAGATGCTGTAGCTGGATAGATAGCCTATTCCCGTTTCAAATGAACCTAATGGCTTTAAGAGAAAGGTCTGGTTCTTTCCAATCTTTACAGAGTAAAAATCCACCTCATCATCCTCTGAGATAAATCCTTTTACAATGCCCCCTGTTAATTCTATCGCCTGGTCGAAGCTTTGATTAGGCTCAATTTCATTATTGTCCGCCGGGGTAAAGTTAGCCTTAATTTTAAAATTACCATTGGAGCTAACCCCTTTTACCACATAATAATAAGTGCCGGCTTCCAAGTTTGAATTAACTGCTTCATATTCTCCTGCATCCAGACTAACATAATAATTCTTTTTATAAGTAGTGTTAAAATATGTTTTTGAGAAATCTGCATTGACGAAAGAAACCTCAACATCAAACTCAGGTCTTACCTCTATGTTTAAAAAACCCGTTGATGGCAACACCACCTTAAAATACTGAGTCATCTGCTGACTTGTCGTCTTAGAGTCGAACCAGCTACCATTTAACGTAAGCGTGGTTGCATTCGTCACATCCCTCACATCCTCAGCTTTTACTGACGATATTGGCGTTATTGGCGTTACTGTGGTAACAATAAGAAAGCACATAATTAATAATGCACTTATAATTCTATTAGAAAATAATTTCTTCATATCCATTCCCCCATTGATAAGACATATGTATTTTATCATCGTTTACAACCGAATGAATGCTAAATATTCGCAGTAGCGAAGCCTAGCAATTAGTGGTAAATCATCTCTTCTGTAGCTTTCCATCGATCCTCCTTAATATTTAGACGAAAATGATATTAATAAAGTTCCATCTTTCTACCAGATGAGATTCATAAAATGCAAACTTCTCTTGCGGTTATCTTCAAGCTAAACAATAAAATTTATCCTCTATCCTCGTTTCGATCAATACACTCTCTCACGATCTCAACCATTTCCTCTTCCGCTCCCAGACTGAAATTGAATAATACCCCCTGTCCCCCTCCGGCTCCGATGGCTGACACAAAGATAGAATTGCCGCTGCCCACTAAAGTAAGACTTAAGCTTGCTCTATTACCATTTCTCATAAAATATTTATCATAGACCCTAATTGCGATATTCACATCGTTATAAGAGTAATTACTCTCATCTACCAGCTGCATGGATATCCCATTGTTATTGATATCATAATCAAGCCGACTAAGAACCTCCTCAAAATTACCGGTTATTAATTTTTCATATTTTGCCATGATTATCATCCTCCTAATTATCATGATACAGTTTCATACATCGAAGTATAGTTAACACCAAATACATATTGATTATTTTAATTGTAGTATTTCATTTAA
>JAQZBD010000271.1 GCA_029239235.1 Herbinix sp. | reverse complement strand
TTCACCCTTCGCATTCACCTGCTTTGCTCCAACACCCTGAGCAATGGTTCCTGTCGGTGCAATGGTATCCTTACAGCGCAGAGCAATGAATCGCATCTCAAAGGTGGTCATCTCAGCACCTGCCTTTATACCCATGGCATATCCGGCTCCTGTGTTAAAGGGCGGATACCACATCTTATGTCTTGAAAATCCCGGATTATTTGGACGGTAAAGTCCTGCTGCTCCTCCAGTTGCACAGATTACCTTCTTCGCTCTTATCTCATATAAAACATTGCTGCTCCACTGCATCTGCGAGAATAGGTTTAATATTTTCTCCGTTAATCTTAATATTACGGTTACCTCTTGCAACATACTCGCCATTCTCATCCTTTAATATGACAAGGCCAAGATCCTCTAGCTTCTTTGTTACTCTGTTCAAGCCCTCGGACATGGTTAAGAGGAGATCTTCTCTTACAATTTCGTCCGCATCCTTCTTAGCATAGTCAACATAATCATCAGCGGTTCTTCCCTTTACGATATACGCATTAATTGCATTGACACCTGCCGCGAGACATCCGAAAATATCAGTACTAAGTTTCTTAAGCTGTATTTGATTACTCATATAATCCTCCTGTTACTGCACACATTCATTCTCCTTGAATGATCAAAGCTAATTCCCTATTTTACTTTAATCCACAACGTTGGCTCGGGTGTCATAAGTCATCACTGTACTATAGCGATGAATAAGTGTGTATCTATGTTCAGATGGCGCAGACCGGCATCTAGTGTTTGCCTGCCTTTGGTAAACACTGGATGGTAAGGCAAGTCCAGATGAATATAGATACACGCTTATTCATCTAGCTACCTAAATCTGACTTATGACACCCGTTTAGCACATTACTAGATGTAGATCGGTGCATTATCCTGAATCGCCATATTCTCTACCACGGAAGCAGTAATTCCGTTATATACAAAGAGCCGATAGATCAAAACATCCACCTTTTCTCCCAGGTTAACCGGATTTTCTTCCAAAGATCTGGTTGCGACCAGCTGGATTCCCTTTACATTGATCTGCATCTCAATATGACTGCCACGGAAGGAAAGCTTCTCAACAACTCCTTCTTCAACGGAATTCGGGAACTGGAGCTGCTCACCCCTTTTTGTCACCTTAACAAACTCCGGACGAATCACTGCCTTCGCAGCTCGCACTTCCTGTTCAAAACCTTTTAACCTGCCATAGTCCTCCAGAAGAATTGATTCGCCGATAAACTGAGCGGTAAATAAAGTAGTTGGATTGCGATAAATCTCTAGGGGTGTACCAATCTGCTCAATCCTGCCATGGTTTGTAATGATAATTTCATCTGCTACTTCGATGGCTTCATCCTGGTCATGGGTCACAAATATACTTGTAATACCAACCTTGTTAATGGTTTCTTTCAGCCAGCTTCGAAGCTCCTGCCTTACCTTGGCATCAATTGCTGCGAAGGGCTCATCTAATAAAAGTAAATGCGGGTTAGGAGCTAACGCTCTGGCAAAGGCTACTCTCTGCTTTTGCCCGCCGGATAATTGATGGGGATAACGGTGTCCCATACCCTTTAGTCCGATCAACTCCAAAAGCTCCTCTACCCGCTCCTTACATTCTTTCTTACTCTTTTTCTGTATCTCAAGTCCAAATGCAATGTTGTCATATACGGTCATGTAGCGAAATAACGCGTAGTTCTGGAACACAAAGCCGATACCGCGCTTACTTGCTTCCAAATCGTTTACACGAACACCATCAATGAAGATGTCTCCCGAATCCGGATATTCCAGTCCGGCAAGCATTCGAAGGATGGTAGTCTTACCACTTCCGCTGGGTCCCAGTAACGCTACCAGCTTTCCTTTTTCTATTTCAAAGTTGATATGATCCGAGGCTTTAAAATCCCCAAAGGATTTCTCAATATTATGAAGCTTTACGTACATAGTTCCCACCTGCCTTCTTCATTTGATGCTCAATAATATTTCTTATAATCAAGATAATAATTGCTAGAATCACGAGGACGGACGACACTGCAAATGCCGCTGTAAAGTTAAATTCACTGTACAAGATCTCTACCTGAAGCGGAAGGGTCACTGTCTTACCTCTCAAATGTCCGGACAGAACGGATACCGCACCGAATTCTCCCATGGCTCTGGCAGTACAGAGGACAATTCCATAGAGAAACGCCCATTTTATCTGGGGGAAGGTAACTTTTCGAAAAATCCGAAAGGCACTTGCTCCCATAATTGCTGCTGCCTCCTCCTGATCATTCCCCTGCGCCTGCAGCACCGGAATGATTTCTCTGGAGATGAAGGGGAAGGTAACAAAGATCGTACCCAGTATGATACCCGGAACTGCAAATACAATCTTCATATCCAAAAAATCCAGAATTTCCTTTGCCCATCCAATCCTGCCAAAGGTCAGAATAAAGACTAGACCTGCGATTATAGGTGAGATTGCAAAGGGAATATCAATTAATACCGTTAACAGACGTTTTCTTTTAAAATGGTACTTTGTAATGGACCAGGCTGCAAATAAACCAAATACCGTATTCACGATTACCGCAAACACCGTCGCTTCCACAGTTAAAAGCAGCGCCTTCATCGTATACTTATCCTGAATAGCATCTATGTATAGCTTAAATCCTTTTTGCAAAGCTTCACTTAAAACTACCACCAGCGGCATAACTAGCATGATGAACAGAAATATAATACTTAGGAGAATGAGAAGATTTCTTACCAATTTCGACTCTTTCTTATTCGTTTTATTCATTGGCACTCCTTTCCTACTGCTTCGTAAATTTGCTATAATGTATCTGCAGACTGTTAATTGCGAATAAGATCAAGAAGGCAAAAGCCAACATTACCAATGCAATTGCATTCGCACCATGGTAGTCAAACTGCTCCAACTTACCCATAATAAGAAGCGGTGCAATTTCTGTCTTAAAGGGCATATTACCTGCGATGAACACTACACTGCCGTACTCTCCGAGGGCTCTTGCAAAGGCAAGACCAAAGCCGGTTAATAATGCCGGACGAATCTCGGGAAAAATGATTCGAAAAAAAATCTTTGCTTTGCTGGCACCAAGAACATTTGCAGCCTCTTCATATTGGGAATCCAAATCCTCCAAAACCGGTTGAATTGTTCTTACTACAAAGGGAATTCCAATAAAGATCATTGCTATTATAATACCGATTCTTGTATAAGCCACTTTGATTCCGATCTGATCTAAAAACTGTCCTATCATTCCTTTATCCGAATAAAGGTTTGTCAAAGCGATGCCGGCTACCGCGGTGGGCAACGCAAAGGGTAATTCAATCAATCCATCGATAAATCTTTTGAAAGGGAAATCATATCGAACTAAAACCCAAGCGAGTATTACTCCAAACACAGCATTCACTACTGCTGCTGTAAAAGAACATAATAGACTGACATAATAGCCTGATAACACCCGCTTATCCGTAACGGTTTCCCAAAAGGTTGAAAAGCCCACCCCGGAGGCATTGATCACCAGTGATGCCATCGGGATTAATACAATTAAACTAAGTAAGGTCAATGTTACTCCCATGGATATACCAAAGCCTGGTATGACCTGCTTTCTTCTGCTCCGTTTCATGTTTCCTATGCCTCCGTCAACATTAATTACTTGCTCCTATAACCCAAAGGTGAATCACTTTGACCTACCTGAGGAAGATCGCACCTTTTCACCTTGGGAATTCTATATCATAACAACAGAATTTATATGCTAATTTCACGTATTACTCTTATTCCTGTATCTCACCATCGTAAATCTGGTCAAAGGTACCACCATCATTAAAATGTGTTTCCTGAGCTTTATCCCAGCCGCCAAAGAGCTCATCATCTATGGTTGCTAATTGAACATCAAAGTTAAATACATCCTTGAAATTCTCGGCGATTGTAGGGTTACTGGGACGATAGTAATTCTCTCCTGCAATTTTCTGACCCACATCGGAATATAAATATTCCAAATAGGCTGCCCCCACCTCTCTGGTTCCTCTGTCATCTACAACAGAATCAACGATTGCTACCGGAGGTTCTGCAAGTATACTGATGTTTGGAGTTACAATCTCATATTCATCCGGATATTCTTTCATGGATAAATACGCTTCATTCTCCCAGGCTAACAATACATCACCCTGACCGTTCTCTACGAAGGTAGTGGTTGCTCCACGGGCACCGGAATCCAGTACTAGTACATTGGAATATAATTTCTTCATAAATTCTAATATCTTATTCTCATCATGGTTATAGGCCTGATCCGCATATGCCCAGGCTGCAAGGTAGTTCCATCTTGCACCGCCGGAGGTCTTTGGATTTGGTGTAATAATTCCAACACCATCAGCAATCAGGTCATCCCAATCTGTAATCTGCTTCGGATTTCCTTTTCGAACTAAGAATACGATGGTTGAGGTATAAGGAGCACTGTTATTGTCAAATTCACTCTGCCATCCCTCTTCGATCAGACCGGCCTCTTGAATTGCTGTGATATCATAACCCAATGCTAAGGTTACGACATCCGCTTCATTTCCTTCAATTACGGATCGAGCCTGCTTTCCTGAGCCTCCATGAGATTGGGTTATAGTAACCTCCTGCCCTGTTTTCTCTTTCCAGTACTTTGCAAATTCAACATTGTAAGCTTCATAAAGCTCTCTGGTGGGATCATAGGATACATTCGTAATTTCAACGGATTTCGCTGTTTTTGTAGCTTCAGCTGAGTTTCCGGAACAGCCTGTAAGTATACCTGCCAATAGTGTAGTGACAATACCCAGTGTTATTAAATTCTTCCTCTTCATTAAACTCCTTTCTACCGCAGCTTATTAGCGATATGCCCTTCATATTCTCATTCATATAATTCATATCTATTTAATATGATTTAAAAAAGATTATATAGGGCAATTCATATAATGTCAATATGTTTAGTATAAATTTATGCAAAAAAATGAGAATAGATACATTTTGAGTATCACTTCTCATTGAAACAATTGGCTAATCCGTGAATCCATCTCGACCGCTTACATGAACTTTAATCGCTAGAACAGTTTAATGCCGGCAATTATTCATTCCAAGTGGCAGCAAAAAAGACAGCTTACGCTGTCTTTTAGTTTTGTCATGATTTCGCTAAATATCTTTATCATCCTTCCATTTTTCCATCGCTGTCTTTAGGCTCATGCCTTGCTCAATTGCTTCCTTTCGTTTCGCATTGACTGCCTGTATTTCTTGCATTCTCTCACCGGTCAATGTATACCCCTTCATAACAATCAAAGTTGCAATCCATGCAATCATCGGTATCAC
>JAQZBD010000270.1 GCA_029239235.1 Herbinix sp. | reverse complement strand
AAGAACGAGAGGCAGTGTTTCAGAATTTCTTTGGCTCTGAGGAGGCGGATTTTAGCTTATGCCGTATGCCCATTGGTGCAAATGATTTTGCGGAGCGTTGGTATAGCTATGATGAAACTCCTGAGGATTATAAGATGGAGCATTTCACAATCGAGAGGGATCGAGAGTATTTATTGCCATATATTAAGGAGGCTAAAAGGGTAAAGTCAGAGTTTCAGATGTTTGCTTCCCCTTGGAGTCCCCCGACCTGGATGAAGGTGAGACCGGTTTACAACGTGGGAACACCTTTACGCATGGAGCCGGAGGTATTAAAAGCTTATGCTCTGTATTTCGAGAAGTTCGTGCGCGCTTATGAAGCAGAAGGTATAAGGATTGATCAGATTCATGTACAGAATGAGCCTTTTGCTGCACAGAACTTCCCTTCCTGTGTCTGGACACCGGAGCAGTTTAGAACCTTTATTGGAGAGTATTTGGGACCTCATTTTGAACAAGCTGGTATGGATACAGAGCTTTGGGTCGGAACTCTGAATGGACCTTATGAAACTTCCTTTCCTTTTTCCATAGGTATGGGGCCTTCAGTAGAGTCCAATTACGAACGATATGTCAGCAGCATCCTTTTTGACGAGAAGGTGTTAAATTATATCAAGGGAGTAGGCTATCAGTGGGATGGTAAGCATGCCGTTGATAAAACCCATCAGAGCTTCCCGGAATTAAAGTTGATGCAGACAGAAAGCGAATGTGGCATGGGAGCAAATGACTGGAGACATGCAGAATATATCTTTAGCTTAATGAATCATTATTTCCGTTATGGAGCAAATGCCTATGTATATTGGAATATGGCATTAGAGCCAGGCGGCTTAAGCACCTGGGGCTGGCCGCAGAACAGCTTGGTAACTGTGCTACCGGACGGTAAGGTTAGATATAATCCGGAATTCTATGTGATGAAGCATTTTTCATGTGCAGTAAAGCCGGGAGCAGTGTACTTAAAGGTAAGAGGGCCTTGGGCTTCAGCATCAAGTGCATTCCGTAATTCGGATGGAAGCATTGCTAGAATTCCTGTTTGCGAAACAGGTGAAAGTATCTTATAATAAAGTGATAAGAACAAATAGACTTGCTCTGTAAAGGGCAAGTCTATTTGTTAAGGAAGTCTAAATGACTAAAGTCGTTGAAATGATTAGGGAAGTTTAAAAGCTAAAATAGCTGAAAAGACTAAAATAGCTGAAATGATTAAGGAAGACTTAATGTCTAATTGATGCTTGATGAAAGTGAGGAAATCGATGTACGATAAAGTATTAGAATCAACACAATTTATTAAAGAAAGAATCAGCCTTTCCCCAAAGCTGGCTATTGTACTTGGCTCAGGTCTTGGTGATATTGTAGACTTCCTTACGGAGGTTGAGACTGTGGATTACGCTGATATACCGAATTTTCCAAAATCCACGGTGGAAGGACATGTAGGAAGGATAGTAGTAGGCCGATTCAAGGGCATGGAAGTCCTTATTTTACAAGGGAGATTTCATTTTTATGAAGGGTATACGATGAAGGAAGTGACTTATCCTGTATTTGTAATGAAACTCCTAGGTATCGAGAAATTAATTCTTACCAATGCCTGCGGCGGTATTAATGAGAGCTTTCATCCGGGAACGATTATGCTGATTAAGGATTTTATTAATCTTATGCCCTCGAATCCTCTGATTGGTATTAATGACGACCGCTTCGGTCCAAGATTTCCGGATATGACAGAGCCTTATAGCTTAAACCTGATCGAGTTAGCGAAAGGGGTAGCTTCAAAAAATTCTATTCCTCATGGTGAAGGAGTATATGCAGGCTTTCCCGGACCTTATTATGAAACAGTAGCAGAGATAAGAATGATGAAAGGTTTTGGTGCGGATGCTGTTGGTATGTCAACGGTACCCGAAACAATAGCAGCCAATTATCTGGGAATACAGGTTCTTGGATTAGCTGTCATTACAAACATGGCTACAGGAATCCAAAAGGTAAAGCACTCCCATGAAAGAGTTCTTGAGATTGCTAAGAAAGCCTCTAAGGATTTGAGCAGTTTAATCAGCGGAGTTATTGAAGAATTTTAAAGTAAAGTATATGTTACACAGACTCCGGTCAGAGTAAAAGCTTGCTTAGAAGAAATCGAAAATGCTATAATAAAGCAAAACATAAGGCATATGAGGACAAGATCTATGAAAAGAGTGACAATAAAGGACGTGGCAAGAGAGGCAGGGGTGTCTATCACAACAGTTTCACATGTCTTGAATAATGCAGGAAATATTGGGGCAGACACAAGAGAAAGAGTCATAGAAATAGCAAAAAGCATGCATTATGCACCTGATTTCAATGGTAGTAAGCTTAAGATGAAGAATACCCATATCATTGGCTTATTTGTTCCAATGATTAACGGCTATTATGGTGATCTGGCGAACGCAATTCATCAGGCTTGTCTTGAAGCAGGCTATGAACTGGATATCTTTATAGCGGCTGAGAAAGAACTGTTAATTAGAAATCTATTGAGAAACCGGGTGGATGGAGCCATTCTGCCCTTTGGAAATTTGGAGGAAGCTGATGAGGAGATATTGATAAATTCCGGTGTACCCCTGATTTTTCTAGACAGAGAGCGCTGCAGCTCCAGTGTTTCCAGCGTGGTATTTGATTCCTACGCAGCCGGAAAAGAGGTAGGAGAATATCTTATAAAGTTAGGTCATAAGAATTTTCTATTTGTTAAGGGCTATCAAAATTATGACTGTACAGAACGAAGAAGAGGATTTGAAGACGCTTTAAGCGCAGCAAGAGCTGAGCTGTCCGAGGATAATATTATAGATGGTAATTGTAACAGACAGTCGGCGTATCATTCTATGAAAGCATATTTGGGAGGAAAAAAACCTTTACCGGATGCAGTGTTTGCAGTAAATGATGACTGCGCCATTGGTTGTATTGAAGCGTTAACAGAAGACGGATATCAGGTACCAAAGGATATCAGTGTTGTAGGGTGTGATAATATATTGCTTAGTCAATGGTTTGTACCTTCTATTACGACTTACGATACGGATGTGAAAGCACAGGGAAGTGCCGCAGTTGATCAGCTTTTACGGATGATTGAGGGAGAAACGATGCAACCGGGAAAGAAAATTACAGGCAAGCTGATAGAACGGCAATCCACGATAAATAAATTCTGAAATTGTATTTAGTAAAACGTTTTTGTTGACAATTTTTTTTGTTGATGCTAAGATAAAAAAGTAGTGTAACGATAGGAATGATGAAACCGGAAGGATACATACTGTCTGAGGGAAATTTGCAGACAGTATATATTTAACCAGTTAGTAAAACGTTTTTGTAATAACGTTTTTACATAGATATTTCTTGGAACCCATCATTTGATTTGAGCTATCGTTATAATTTGAATGATCGGACTCAACCGATGGAGGTAAAATATGAGTTTTCCAGAGAATTTTTATTGGGGTGCAGCCAGCGCGGCGCATCAGATAGAAGGAGCCTACAATGAAGACGGAAAAGGCATGGGTATTTGGGATGCCCTGAATGAAGGACATGTGAAGCACGGTGAGAATGGAAATGATTCCTGTGACCATTATCATCGTTATAAGGATGATGTAGCCTTAATGAAGCAGATGGGTTTAAAAGCTTATCGTTTTTCCGTTAGCTGGCCGAGGGTTATGCCGGAAGAGGGCAGAATTAATGAAAAAGGCTTAGACTTTTATCGCAATCTGGTAGAGGAATTACTAAGTGCTGGGATACAGCCAATGGTAACCTTGTTTCACTGGAATCTGCCTATGTGGATTCATGACCAGGGCGGTTGGAAGTGTGACAAAGTCTCTGATTATTTTGCAGATTATACCAAGATTATCGTAGAAGCTCTTTCTGAAAAAGTAACCTATTGGATGACGATAAATGAACCCCAGCTATTTATTGGAGCAGGCTATGTAGAGGGATTTCATGCACCATTTTTAAAGGAAAAGGAAAACGAGCTGTTATTAACAAAGAATGTAATGTTGGCACACGGAAAAGCGGTAAAGATTATTCGAGAATTTGCGAAAAAGAAGCCTATCATTGGATTAGCACCTACCGGAGGCGGCATCACACCAGCCTCTTTAAGCAAAGAAGATATTGAATATGCCAGAGAAGCATCCTATCCGGTAAATGCTCATGTGTTTAGCACTAACTGGTGGATGGATCCAATGATTCTGGGAGAGGTTCCAGCGGTTTTGCGACCTGTACTAGATCAGGAATCAATGAAGGTGATACATCAGCCTTTGGATTTCTTTGCATTTAATCTCTACCATAACCATAATTATTCGGAGGAGCCAGGAACCACGAATCCTAATGTATATTCAGGTATGCCAAGAACGACAATGGATTGGCCTATCACACCGGAGTGTATGTATTGGATGGCTAGGTTTCATTATGAAAGATACCATCTGCCGATCCTGATAACTGAAAATGGAATGGCTAATACTGATTTTGTCATGCTGGATGGAAAGGTACATGATCCGCAGAGAATTGATTATATTCATAGATATCTAAAGCATCTGAAACTTGCAGTAGAAGAAGGCATTCCGGTGATTGGATATTTGTATTGGTCCATTATGGATAATTATGAATGGGCAGAAGGGTATGATAAACGCTTTGGGCTTATTTATGTGGATTATCAGACAAAGGAGAGGATCTTGAAGGATTCGGCATACTTTTATTCAGATGTCATTAAAAATAATGGAGACAATCTATAGATTACAAAGGAGATTGGGCAGCTATATAATTTGACATATCAAAACCAGCAATTTACATTTAATAATAATGCCCCAAGAGGTAGACAATGCTTGAAAAGCAATCATTGATCTATTTCTTGGGGCAGTTTATTTAAAGGATAGTCAAGAGTATATAATAAAAATGATACATGTTATATAAATAATATATTATGTCAAATAATTGGAATATGCTATAATAAAATGGTAAAACGGCAAATCATCTTGCTCGATGATGTGTTTTTTAATGTCCATTGGGTATAGGCTTTATAAGGCAAAAAGGATTACGTGCTGGGAAATAAGGAGCTTGGAATCTTGCTGATTTATATGATATGGGGATAATTAAATAGAATTAATTATTAGAAATAATTAATAGAAATAATTAATAGAAATAATTCATTGGAAAAGGAGAGTGCATTGCGATGGAACAATCATTTGAAATGGACCCAAGAAAGATTATAGAAGCCTTTATGGAAAACGATAAGAGGGATAAGATTCAGCGTTACAAGGTTTTGAATCAATATATAAAAAAGGGACAAGTACTCTTTGTCGGTTCCTCCTTAATGGAACAGTTTCCGATCTATGAATTTATACAGGATTATGACATTAAGGAAACCATTTATAACCGTGGTGTTGGCGGTTATACGACAATGGAGCTGCTGGAAGTATTGGATACGCTTGTATTTGATCTGGAGCCATCCAAAATATTTATTAATATTGGTACCAATGATTTAAACCTGCCGGACTATACAACAGAAGGTTTGATCAAACGTTATGAAACAATATTGAGAAGAATAATCCAGCGACTGCCTCAGGTAAAGATATATGTAATGGCATATTATCCGGTAAATGGAGAGTATGTGTAGCTTCATTAATGTTAATCGGAATTTATATGATGAAGAGGGAAATCTACACCACCAATATTCGATTGAGGGAATGCATATGTATGCCAATGGTTATTATGCTATTTTAGAGGATCTTATGAAGTATGTAAGAGAATAAATCTAATACGAAAACAAAACACAATACCATTTAAAATAAGATCAAATATTTATACTGGTCAATTATGAATAATTAAAAAATTCCCCAAGGAGTATGTAATGCTTGAACAACAAACATTATTTACTTTTTGGGGCATATGTTTTATTAAATGATTTGTCCAACAATACACTTCTTAGACTAACGCAGTGAATCTGGGTGTATCTATATCCATATGGGCAGACCGAGTCTCCTGTAATTGCCTGCACTTGGCAATCATGGGTATGTTTACAGAAGCAAGCTTCTGCGGCAAGCCCAGGTGGATATAGATGCACCCGGATTCACCTCACAGCCTAAATCCAGCACATTAGTCGTTCTCATTTAAGCAAGGTAATATAAATACCGGTTAAAATAGCCGTAGTGATAACTCCGCAGATATTTGCGCTTAAGGCATATTCCAATACAAAGCTCATCTTGTTGACCTTTGAG
>JAQZBD010000269.1 GCA_029239235.1 Herbinix sp. | reverse complement strand
AGGATGATTGGTCTTGACATTTTCATATTCATCTACTATATTTAAACATATATAATAAGTATGGAATGGAGGTTGTGAATGAAAATATCTACAAAAGGTCGTTATGCACTTGCAGCAACCATCAGCATGGCACAATTTTATAATAGTTCTGAATCAATTACATTAATCAGTATTTCCGAGCGATTGGGGATATCTAAGATATATTTGGAACAGGTCTTTTCTTTATTAAAAAGAGGTGGTGTTGTTAATTCCGTAAAGGGTTCCCAAGGTGGGTATCAATTGGCTTTACCGCCCCATCAACTAACGGTCCGCGATGTATTATTTGCTACAGAAGCTTCTCTTTTTGAAAATACAGAAGATACCGTATCAAAAACAATCCCTGAAATCGAACAAGCAATGCAGCATCGAGTATTTCACTCCCTTGATAAGGCAATAAAGGATACCTTGCAGAATGTAACCTTATCTGACCTTGTATCAACTGCAGATTCTTATAAAACGGATCAAGGATTTATGTTTTATATTTAATTGTTGAATCAGAAAGCCACCAAATGTCCTTTCCTTGGTGGCTTTTTGATTCTATATTTTTGAATTTATATTTCTGATTCTATATTTTTGATCCTATATTTCTGTTTCTATATTTCTGATTCTATATTTCTTTCTCTTATTCCTTTATTTAACTGGCTTGCTGAACTTTCCCGTTCTGTAGTTCAACCGCTCTTTCTAAAGCTTTATCGATATTATCTATAATATTATCATCACCAATCTGCTTATCAAATCCGGCTTTCTGCATCATACGCAACGGCTGCTCCTGAACATGGGAAAGCACTAAGGTAATATGTCTTTTTTCGCAAAGCCTCCAAACATTATGTAAGGCATGCAATGCATTTACATCCATTGCCGGTACACTCCTCATACGTAGGATTACTACTTTTACATGAGAATCAATGGAGATATTCATAAACTTATCGGCAGCACCAAAAAACATCGGTCCATTAATCTCATATACCAAGGTGTGCTTTGGCACTTTCTTTAAGCGGATATTATCCGTATCGCTCATATCATCCTCTGCAACATCATTTTCAATATACTTCCAGCCTTGAATATCTGCTACATCTGCCATTCTCTTCATAAATAAGATAGCTGCCATCACAATACCAACTTCAATTGCAATAACCAGATCAAAGATTACCGTAAGTGCAAAGGTAGCTACCAAAACCATAATATCGCTCTTCGGAGATTTCTTCACTAATGTTACAAACTCTCTCCATTCACTCATATTATACGCTACCATAAATAAGATGGCTGCAATGGTGGGCATAGGAATCAGTGCTGCATAGGGCATCAAAACGACTAAGATTAAGAATAGGGTAATTGCATGTACCATTCCTGCAATCGGAGTACGTCCACCATTTTTCACGTTAGCCGCAGTTCTTGCTATGGCTCCGGTTGCGGGTATGCCTCCAAATAAACTAGAGAAAATATTACCCGCTCCCTGCGCTATTAATTCCATATTGGAACGATGCTTACTACCAATCATACCATCTGCTACAACACAAGAAAGTAGCGATTCAATACCAGCCAGAACGGCTATGGTAAAGGCATCCGGCATTAATGTTTTGATCATATTCAAGTTGATTGCAGGAACTTGCAATGTCGGAGGGTTACTAGATATCTCGTACAGACTTCCAATTGTATTTACCTCAATATTGAATATTTTTACAAGCGCTGCAGCAATAACCACCGCAATGAGAGAACCTGGAATCTTATTATTTATTTTTGGCCAAATAATTAAAATTGCAAGTGAAATTGCACCAATGAGTAACGCTTGAATATTAATTGTTGTAATACTTTTGAAACATGCCTCTAATTTCTCTATCGTTTCAACCGGTTTCGTTGTAAAGGTTAAACCAAGAAAATCCTTAATCTGACCAATAAGTATAGTAACTGCAATGCCAAAGGTAAATCCTGTGGTAATTGTATAGGGGATAAAACGCAGCAGTCTGCCGAATTTTAATAATCCCATGACGATTAACATAATACCGGCCATAATTGTTGCTACAGCCAGACCTTCCATTCCATTTCGAGCTACAATTCCAGCTACAATGGTAGCAAATGCTGCCGTTGGTCCTGCAATTTGAACACGACTCCCACCGAAGAAAGAAATAATAAATCCCGCGACGATTGCCGTATATAGCCCTCTTTCCGGTGTTACACCCGAAGCTAACGCTAGCGCAATTGATAATGGCAATGCAATGATAGCAACAATGATACCAGCAATGATATCCTTACCAAATTGCTCCTTCGTGTATGTTTTCATGACTGAAAACAACTTTGGCTTCAACTTTTCCATTTTCCCTCTGCCTCCACATTATTCTGCATTTATATTTTTCTTTTATCTTAAATACCAACTAACAATGATAGACTTATTTCCTTCTTTTTTCAAGCATTTATTAAAAATTTATAAACTTTACCAAGGCCTTTCCCCTGGTGTTGACAGACAAACTTACCAGTATTTCATTCTAGAAAATTCGAGATAATATGATATAATGAAATAGCAGCTTATGTAAACATTTTACTTATTTTGGAGGTTGTTTAATGAAAAAAATTGTATTGATCGTACTGTCTTGCCTAAGTATACTTAGCGTCGGGCTGATAGGATATCATTATATGAATAAAACCGATGCCGAATTGTCCTACCCCTCTTTTTTGGATGCAGTAAACAAAAAGCAGGTGGAGGAAGTTATTCTCACCGAAGCAGGAAACAACTTTCAAGCGGAGTTGATGAATGAACCTGACGTAGTGTATACTGTGCCTAATCCTAAGACGGAGGATTTTACAGAGTTTTTATTACTAAATGGCATTACAGTCAGTTACGGTCAGGAAAGTACGATAGTAACTATCTTAAAGGTAATTTTGGTTGGCCTAATTATCGCGGCTGTTTTTTGGTATATCCGAAATGGCGGCAACACGAATAATTTAGTTAAGGATGCCAACAAAAAGAAAAAGAGTAAATCAGATACTACTACCATAACGCTTGCGCAGGTAGCCGGTAATGGCGAAGCGAAGTCTATGGTGGAGGATATTATAGCATTTATTAAAGATCCGGATAAATATTCTGCTGTTGGTGCACGAATGCCAAAAGGGTTACTTCTCTATGGTCCTCCCGGAACCGGTAAGACCTTAATGGCAAAAGCGATCGCAGGAGAGGCGAACGTACCTTTCTATGCCATGAGTGGCTCTGATTTCGTGCAAATGTATGTGGGTGTGGGTGCGAGTCGTATCCGTAACTTATTCAGTAAAGCAAAAAAAAGCGAAAAAGCCGTTATATTCATCGATGAAATTGATGCAATCGGCAAGAAAAGAGCCCGCAATGTCTCTGCCAGTAACGATGAGCGTGATCAAACCTTGAATGCACTCCTTACAGAGATGTCCGGCTTCCATGATAATCAAGGAATTATTGTAATTGGTGCCACAAACCGTTTGGATACGTTAGATGAAGCTTTGCTTCGACCAGGTAGGTTTGACCGCCATATTGAAATCGGATTGCCGGATGTAAATGCCAGAAAGCATATCTTATCCCTTTACGCAAAGAAAAAACCTCTTGCTGAGGATGTGGAACTGGAAAACTTAGCAAAATCCACTGTCTATTTTAGCGGCGCTATGCTTGAGAATCTTCTTAATGAAGCTGCCATCAATGCAGCAAATGATGGGGAAGCCTTTATCCGGAACGAGCATATTGAGAAAGCCTTCTATACTGTGATTGCAGGTGCTCCGAAGACGGACCGCAGTTATATCACGGATCGGGATCGTAAAATCACCGCGTACCATGAGGCTGGCCATGCGTTAGCTACTAAGCTACTATTACCGGATCATTATATCTCTAAAGTAACTATCATCCCCAGTGTGCGCGGAGCCGGAGGTTTCAACTTAAGTATACCGAAGGATACGATGTTCCAGAGCCAACGGCAGTTGAAAGCAAATATCCAGGTATTATTAGCCGGACGTGTTGCAGAGGAATTGATTTTTGGAGCTGAGGAAGTAACTACCGGTGCAAGTAATGATATTATGAAGGCCTCCCAACTGATTGTAGATTATCTTAACAAATTTGGAATGGATGCTGAGATGGGTCTCTTTAGTATGGAGGTAATTGGGGAAGGTCATGATAGCCAATTGATCACGAAGTGCCGAACTCAAATGAATGAATTGTATGAAGAGACAAAAAAATTAATTGAGATTCATTTGCCTCAGTTAGAAAATATAACAACAGAGTTACTCGAAATGGAATCCCTGAATGGGGAAGATATTGAACGTATCTGTGCTTAAGGAAGAAATAAAAAATGATGCAATGCGATTGTTTCGTAATCGTATTGCATCATTTTTATTTCTATGCTTCTCGTTCGCTAATCCCTAGCCAATTAACTCCATCCGTCTCTTTTCATTCAAGCGTTCTATAATCCCCTCATTGCTGGTCAAGCTAAATGCCCAGGATTCCTGTTCATTGGAAATTATAAAGATGATATTCGCATTCCCGTCCGGATAGCAGCGTAGCATGGACAGTTTCATCTTAGCGCTTTCAAACAAGGCAGGCAACGCGCTATACTGAGGACTTAAGCAATAAACAGTTCCATTCTCAAGCTCATTTGAGTGAATAAGCTTATTCTCTACCATTCGCTTCAGTACCTCTTCCACCTTTTCCTCCGTATAAAAGCGATTAATCACCTCTTCGGCAATCGCGGTTAAGGACGAACAGATTGGATGGTACCGATTGTCATTATTATAGGCGCTTAATAGAGCACTTTTCGTAAAACATCCGCCTCCATGCCTGCCATTTTGCGTTAGATCGCAAGCGGCGATGATGACCAGTACGTCTATGGGTGTCATAGGAAAACTTATGGGTTGTTTCTCCTCCTGTTGGAGGAAACCGGAAAGCTCCAAAAGTACCTGCTTCATATAATCTCTGCTTTCCTCCATAAACAAACCGCGGTCTCCTGCACTAAAAAGAATGGCATAGGAGCTTTCCTTCGAATTTGTATTGGGAAGCGCAGCGCGAAACCCAAGAAACTCCTGCCCCATGATTCCAATTACCTTCAAACCGATACCTGGGTTCATAAAACATTTGATCAGATAATCAACCCTTGCTTTGTGCATTGGGTTTTGTGAAATAAGCTCCTGTAATCCTCGGCAATCTGTTTGCATTTCCTGATCAAATAGACAGGAAGCTTCATTCAATGTATATCCTGCTTGTATTCCATAGGAAAAAAGTTCTGCATCCGAAAATCCTAATTTTATTGCGCTCAAGTATTTTTCCTCCTATCTTTTATCCATGATTTTAAGTAATTGTAAGAATAAAAATCCGACCAAATAGGCGACCTAGTGTCAATAAATAACCTATTCTATCGGATTATATTATACCATGTTTATACAATTTATTACATCACCCTGCGGCGAAAAATTTTACAACTATTCGTCTAATCGATAAAAGTCTTTCCATCGATCCTTTTTATCAAGCGCATTGTTATATCCAATGTAGCGATACTGTGTGATAAGCTCCGAGAACGCCGAAACATCAGAGAATTGATAGCTCTGATTATTCTTATCCATATAGAATAATCCATTGATTACGGGTACTGTCTCATACAGTCTCATAAGGTAGTGGTTATAAGCTGTTCCCTCCAGACCAATCGTTTTCAGTAGGTAGGAGGAGAGATAATTTGCACTGATCTTATCCACATCCTCTTCCGGAATATCATAATTTGCCCACAAAAGAAAAGGAACTACATATTTTCGTTGATAACGTTCCATCATAGAGCCCATTTGCTGCTCCTCCATTTCATCATGAAATTGGGAAAATGCAACCGGCTGATGGTCACCAAAAATCAATATAACGGTGTCTTCCTCCTGGCGTGAGAAATAATCGACGAGCGTCTGAAACGCCTTGTCCGATTCTCTTAGTAAACTCAAGTATTGCTCTACCTGTTTATATCCCTCGACATTCGTTAAGCGCACGGTATCCTTTTCCTCAAATACATTCGCATCGCTATAACCTCCGTGGTTCTGCATTGTTACATTGAAGATAAAGAGAGGTTGTTTGGTACCCTTGGTCTCATATTGCTCAATAATTTTCTGATAGCTTGCCTTGTCACTGATATAGGATCTGATATATTCCGGATTATCAAAGTCCTCCATCGACAAAAATTCATCAAAACCCAATAGTGGATATACCAGATCACGTTTATAACCGGTGGGCGCATATGGGTGAATTGCTATATTATAATATCCTTGGTTCCTTAAGGTGGACGCTAGCGAATCCGTTGGTTCCGTGATAAATTGTTGATATGGAACGCTGTTCTGCGGCATAACTGCCATACTATTGCCGGTTAAAAACTCATATTCGGTATCACTGGTAGCTCCTCCGAATACGGAGACATAAAGCTTTCCTTTTGTTGTATTCTCAGACATGGACCGAATAAAGGGCAGATAATCCATATTTGTATTGTATTCTCCTACCATACTCAAATCGGAAAACGCTTCATTCATGATCGCTATAATATTGGGCTTGGAAGCTGCCGCTGTCGTTTCTGCTTCCTGTTCCTTTTCCTGTTCTAGTTCCTTTTCGGTTTCATATGCTGCTTTTACTTGCTCTAAGGAATATCCCTCCGGACGGTCCGTTTCCATAGCCTGAACATTTGCGACAAAACCAAAAGCGGTACCATAACAACTATAGGTATATTTGGGAGCAAAAAAGTCAAGCACTCGTATTTTTGTTTCAATTAAGTCTGTATGAAAGAAGAGATTAAAAACCATCGCAGCAAACAGCGCATATGCCGTTAACCCCAGCATCCGGTTTGTAATTGACAGTTTTTGGTCCGTATCTTCTAATTTACTGCCAATGACAAACAAAACGAGCATTAGTAGCGTCGCAATTAGAAAGCCTTTGGTAAAACTCAAGTCATAATTAGAGGCTACACTCATTCCCGTACGCCAAGCCAATAAATCACTGGGAATGATTGGATTTCCGCGAAAAAGATAGACAAGATAGTTTACCATTGCTGCCAGATAGATCAGAAAGTTTCCAAGGATAATCGTCTGTCTACTATTTCTTAATACCGCATAAATCAGATAAAATATGACAAAGTACCAGATAAGATTATAAAGGCTATAACTTTTATACATATCCAAATTAAAATTACTAACCATGATTTCAACCATAAAAAACGAAGCAATTGGGGTCAAAACCAATAGAATCCGATTGATCCACTT
>JAQZBD010000268.1 GCA_029239235.1 Herbinix sp. | reverse complement strand
CGGGAGATGATAATCTGAATATAGAACCTATCATTGCTATTCCGTTATACGGAAGAAGTGCAGATAAGCTCAGGGATCACAGACATGTTACCAGTCTTTTGCACCGCACCTTTGTTAAGGATAATGGCATTGAATTAAAACCAACCCTGTCCTTTGATGAAAGGGGACATGTAAAAAATAATATAAGCTATGGTATATATGCACAGGATGAGAAAGGTAGAAAACCTGTAGCCTTCTACCCTGAGCAGGAGACCTTCATTGGAGAGGGTGGTAATTTAAATCATCCTAAGGCGGTCATGAACCCCGCTTACGGTGAAGCTATCTCCAAAGTAGAAGGAGATAGCGTAGAGGGTTTTGAAGCGATCGGAGCCATGCGGATGGAAGAAGTAATACTGGCGCCAGGAGAAGCAAAGGAATATTACATAATTTTAAGCTATAACGGCCAAGGCCTGGAGCTTCTTGATCCGGTGAAGGAAAGGGAAGCCTTTGAAAGTACCGAGGAGTACTGGAAAGAGGAATTGGGAATTGAAGTTCAAACAGGGAACAAAGAATATGATCAGTGGTTAAAATGGGTAGGTATTCAACCCACCTTACGTAGAATCTATGGCTGCTCCTTCCTGCCTCATCATGATTATGGCAGAGGCGGCAGAGGGTATCGTGATCTTTGGCAGGATAGCCTTGCGTTATTGCTTAACTCCAGAGTTTCTATCAGGCATCAGCTGCTGGGCTATTATGGTGGCATTCGTATTGATGGAAGCAATGCAACTATTATCGGTAAGGAGCCGGGGGAATTCATTGCAGATCGTAATTCCATCGTAAGAATGTGGATGGATCATGGCGTATGGCCCTTTATGACCACTCTTTTATACATTAATCAGACCGGTGATTATGAGATTTTATTGGAGGAGAAGACCTATTTTAAGGACGCGGTTATTTGCCGCGGAACTGAAATGGATGGCTTATGGCAGGAGGATAGTAAGGAACTGCATACCCATGCCAATGAGGTTTATAAGGGAACCATCCTCGAGCATATCCTAGTTCAAAATCTGACTGCTTTTTATGATGTGGGAGAGCATGGACATATGCGTCTATTAGGGGCGGACTGGAATGATGCTCTGGATATGGCGAAGGAAAACGGCGAAAGTGTTGCCTTCAGCGCTGCTTATGCAGGTAATCTAGAGAATTTAAGTAGGCTGTTACTACACTTATTTAAGCACAAAGGATTACAAAAGGTTAAACTTGCCACGGAACTGATAGAGCTGATCGGTAAAGATAGAATCATTTATGAATCCAATGAGAAGAAGCGGGAGATTCTAAAAGCTTATTGCAATTCCTGCGGCAGCTATATCTCCGGCATAAAGAAATGGATTTCCTGTGAGGCATTAAGCAAGGATTTATTTGAAAAGGCAGAACAGATTAGAAGGAATATTCGAAACAAAGAGTGGATTTCTACAGCACCGGAAGAACTGGGAGGATGGTTCAACAGCTATTATGACAATCATAAGAGGCAGGCTGAGGGTATGTTTGACAGCGGCATCCGTATGATGCTCACAGGGCAGGTGTTCACAATCCTTAGCCGTACTGCCACGGATCAGCAGATTTCCATGATTGTAAAAGCAGCAGACCAGCTATTATTTGATGAGAAAGTCGGAGGCTATCGTCTTAATACCAACTTTGGAGAGGTTAAAACTGACCTTGGAAGAATGTTTGGCTTTGCTTACGGTTCCAAGGAAAATGGCTCCGTATTCTCTCATATGGCAGTAATGTATGCGAATGCATTGTATTCCAGAGGCTTTGTTGCCGAGGGCTTCAAAGTAATTAATCAGTTATTTATTCAGGCTTCCGATTTTGAGACCAGTCGTATCTATCCTGGAATTCCGGAATATTTTAACCAGAAGGGTCGAGGTCTTTACAATTATCTGACCGGTTCGGCAAGCTGGTATATGTTAACGGTGCTTACAGAAATGTTTGGTGTAAGGGGAAGCCTTGGCGACTTATTGATTGAGCCAAAGCTAATGGCTAGTCAGTTTGATGCAAATGGCAACGCAGCGATTACTTCTTATTTTGCAGGGAAAAAGCTGACGGTTATCTATGAGAACCATGAGAAAAAGGAATTTGGCGATTATGAAGTGGAAGAGATATTAATCAATGAAAATAAATATGAATGGAAAGATAGCCAACCGATGATTCAAAGGTGTCATTTGGAGGAACTGGAGGAAGGCAAGGAACATATCATTCGAGTGAAATTGGCTTAGACTTTTTACATTAATTTTTACAAGTTAGTTGTAATGACTGAATAAAACTTTATTGCTGAATTTAGAAAGGATAGAACTATGATAGACAATACGAAACGATATGTTATTGAGAATTATGGAAGAAAATCAACATTTGCTAATTTCCTGCCTGGAATTGCAGGTGAAATGGGAATACCACTGTGGTGCTTTTATGTAAATCGAGGTCAGGCAATCACCAGCTTTGGAATTCAAGATAAGGATCATTCTATTATGCAGTTTTATCCGGCTCACCAGGCATATCAAAACACAAAAAGGCTTGGATTTCGAACCTTTATCAAGACGGATGGGACGGTTGTGGAGGCGTTTTTAAAGGAATCGCATAAGCATTCCATGGCGATTGGCATGAATGAACTCGAGCTTAGGGAAGAGAATGCAGAGGGTCAGTTTGATATTCAGGTACTGTACTATACCTTGCCTACGGAAGCGGTAGCGGGTTTAGTACGTAAAGTTACAATAAAGAATACGGCAGCAGAGGCAAGAGAATTTGAACTTGTGGATGGCATGGCAGCTATCTTACCCTTCGGTATCAATTTAGGAAGTATGACAGAGATGGGGCAGACAGCCAAAGCCTGGATGCAGGTTCTAAGTCCAGAAAGCGGCTATCCGATTTTTAAAGTGCGTGCAAGCCTGGAGGATCATGCGCAGGTTGATGAAGTCAGAGGGGGGAATTACGGCTTTGCGGTTGGAGCAGATGGTAAACCAAGAAAGGCTATTGTCAGTACAGAAGCCTTATTCGGATATGATACTTCTCTTCAGCTTCCAATTGAATTGATGGAAAAGAGCCTCGAAGACATCTTTGATAAGCGCCAAAAGCAGGAGAATGATGTACCCTGCTGCTTCTTTACCGATAAGTTTGTGCTGCAACCGGGAGAAACCTACACAATTTATGAATTGTATGGTCAGGCACAGAATTTGGATGATCTGGCGAAGCTGCGAAAGAAGGTGCAGAGTCAGGAATATTTACAAACCAAATATGAAGAAGCAGTTGTCTTACCCTGGGAAATTACGAAGAAAATACATACAAAGACAGGTCATGAACTCTTTGACTTGTATTCCAGACAGACCTATCTGGATAATGTGCTGCGAGGCGGTGAACCCATCGTACTTGGGAAGGATAAAATATTCTACCTATATTCCAGAAAGCATGGTGACATTGAAAGAGATTATAATTACTTTAAGGTTACACCGGAGTTTTTTTCACAGGGAAACGGTAATTTCAGAGATGTTAACCAGAACCGGCGTTGTGATGTCAGGTTCTCACCCTATGTAGGAGCGGCAAGTATTCGTTTCTTTTACAATGCAATACAGATCGATGGCTATAATCCGCTGGGAATTGAACAGATCACGTACCGCCTAGGGGAAGAGAAGGCGAATCAGTATCCGCAAATAGAGAGCTTTTTACTTAATCCCTTTACTCCGGGAAGCTTATTGAAGAAGCTTATGGAACATGACTTTGCAGATTTGTTCCATAAGATACTTGAAGAAGCTGAGGTGATTCAAAATACGGAGTTCCATGAGGGATATTGGTCCGATCACTGGACCTATAATCTGGATTTGGTAGAAGAGTATCTGAGTATCTTTCCGGATCAGGAAGAACAGCTTCTATTTGAAGACAGAGGCTATACCTATACCTTAGGAAAAGGCTTCGTACTACCGGCTAGAAAGCGTTATGTGGAAACAGCAAAGGGATTAAGACAATATAATTTCATTGAAAAGAGTGCCGATTTTGTCAAAGGCTCCTTATTGAAGGACGAGAAAGGCTCGACGATTTATCATACACTGATCGAAAAAATGATCCTCCTTAGTGTTGTTAAAGTTGCTGCCTTAGATCTGTACGGAATGGGAATCGAGATGGAGGGAGGAAAGCCAGGCTGGTATGACGCCCTTAACGGGCTTCCCGGATTACTTGGTTCTTCTATGGCAGAGACCTATGAACTAGAGCGGCTTTTAGAATATCTTGATGAAGCTCTGCAAAGGTACGATAAGCAGGTACAGCTCCCAGCGGAATTGGAGGTACTTTTCATAGCTCTAGTGGATAGTGCTAAGAGGTATCTGGAGTTGAACGATAAAGAATCCCTTCATACAAGTGATCGAATTGCATTCTGGAAGGAACGTACCAGTGCCTTAGAAAGCTACAGAGAAGCAGTGAAATTTAGAATGTCGGGGGAAGAAAAGATTTGTTCCTCTCAATCCCTCAGTGAAGCAATCAAGGTATTATTAAAAGTGGTTAAGCTTGGAGGTACACAGGCCTGGGAGGTCCATAAAAAGGATGGCAGCGGTGTGTGTCCGACCTATTTTTATTATACAGTTACGGACTATAAGAAAACAGAGGAAGGCATTGAAATCATGGATGCCCAACAGGAAAAAACACCGGACTTCTTAGAAGGAAATGTTAGATTTTTAAAGACCGGGGTAAAGGATCGTGTAAAGAAAAGCCTTTATGAGGTTATCAGAAAAAGCAATCTATATGACAAGAAACTAGATATGTATAAGGTAAATGCGGATTTGGA
>JAQZBD010000035.1 GCA_029239235.1 Herbinix sp. | reverse complement strand
TGCACTGTATACTGAATGCTCTTAATACCAAATCCATGAAAATATTTCTCTTCCTTAGTCGTCACCGGCAGTTCATTTTGAAATACCAACTCGCTGTCAAGATAATTCTCAACCTGAATCATCAACAGCTCGTCCTTTGTAAATACCTTTACCACAACAACCTTTTTCTCCTTGTCTTCCAGCTTATCCACACTTTCAATCGCATTGTCTAAGGCATTCCCAAAGATGGTGTACAGATCAATAATATCCATAAAATCCAGCTTTGTACCATCCGCAATACAGGATAAGGTAATCCCATGCTCCTTACAAAACAGGCTCTTTTCCATAATTACCGTATCAAGCGCCTTATTTCCAGTGTCAATGGAGGCGTCGTAAATCATGATGGCTTCTTCAATATTACTGATAAAGGCATCCTTTTGTTCACCGTTTTGCATATCAGATAAGGCTCTGATTTGGTGCTTTAAGTCATGGCATTTTCGGTTAATAATATCAATATTCTCCTGGGTCAGCTGATACTGATCCTGCTGCTGGTGCCACATATAATCCATATAATCCAGCTCATGCTGTAAATGAAGAGCCTCCTTTTGACTAACCTGCCCCCAGAGGATAAAAGCACAGCAAAACATATCGTAAATCTGGCATACCATACCAAGATATTTTGTATCATCCGTATAGAAATGCTTCTTAATTACGCTAATAATAAGTACAATCAGAATAAGTGCAATCAATGATAATGCGGACTTTTTGGCTCTGAAGTCAACCTTACCGTTCTCCACCAGCTTTTTCACAAAGATATGATAAAACAGGATATAAATCACCAAATAAACCAAAGCATAGGCAGCAAGAATTCCATCAAATTCGCCAACTACTAATTTAAAAAGCAAGCAGCTCTCCGAGGCAAAATGCTGTATTGCAAAGCCACAGATGGAGCAATATACTGCCTCCGATATACTAAGAGAACAACAAAGCATAAGATATGGAATGCAGAAAATAAAAAAGGCTGCCCAAAAGAGGAAGGAGAGGACGGAAAAGGCTGGGCGCATAAATTGCTCCCATATGAATCCTCCTAACACTAATCCAATTACTGTTGCGCTGATATAACGAATCCAAAAACCTGATCTTTTTTCCAGTAAAAAGATAAACATACTGCAGGCTATAAAAAGCTCCAGCATGTAATTAACTCCTTCCCAAAACTCATAACCAAACATCACCCAATCCCTCCTATATAGTCGGCTACCGCCTGCATAAATTCCTTCTTCTTAGGGCGGCTCATCTGCAAGGACTCCCCAGCTACAACCACTGTGTTTTGTACAATTCCGGATACAAATTTTAGATTAACTAAATAACAGTTGTTACATCTTTTAAAGGGTTCCCCCGTCAAAATTTTCTCAACGTCCTTCAGTGAACCTTGCTGTTTGATCACCCCATCAATGGTATGATAATATAAATCATGCTTCATAACCTCAATATAATAAATATCCGAGGTTGTTACCTTCTTCATCATATTATCGAGAAATAGCAATATGCTCTTACCCTCTCTTCTCTTTATCATCTTAATGGCATTATCCATCTTTAGGGTGAATAGAAAATAATTGATGGGTTTCAGTACAAAATCCAGAGCGTTAACCTCATAGCCCTTGATTGCATACTTTGCCATATTGGTTATAAATATGATAATCACCTCAGAATCAATTGTTCTGATTTTCTTTGCTGCAGTCATACCATCGGTATCCGGCATCTCAATATCCATTAGGATGATGTCATAGAAAGGTCTGTAATTCTCCAATATCTTTTTTCCGTCATCAAAAATGGAAACTTCAACCTCAATAGAGAATTCCTCTTGATAACGAAGCAGATACTGTGTAATCTGTTCCTGATAATTTCTATCATCTTCAACAATTGCAATTCGAATCATACCCTTCCCCCTGATTACTCAAATTATTTTTATTATAGGTTGAATGAAACGAATTAGCAAGCCGGGTTTCTAATGTGAACCTGTCAGTATGACAAATCAAGGCCATAAGCTACTCAGCAGCTCATGGCCCTTTAGGATATTACCTATTACTTTTACTAACCGGAATCCATATCTCACTCTTATAATCCGGTTTGCTGGTATCCGGGGTTTCATTCCATAACATTTCCGGTCCTCCCGTTAGTTCATAACCCGAGGCCGGAAGCCATTCGGAATAGATTCTTGCCCAGGTCTCCTGAATAGCCTCCGGGAAGCTGCCTACCACCTTAAAAACAGCCCAGGTCGATGCCTCTACCGGCTGAATATCATAACCTTCAACATCTCCCTTAGTGGTTGCAACTCCGATATATTGATCCAGTTCTGATTCTTCATTAAGACGCTCAGAAAAGTTAGCAGATATACTTAACATTCCCTTTGGCTCTGTATCACACAGGCTCTTTAGCTCTGTTATAACTTCCGGTGTAAGTTTTTGTATGATTGAATCCATCTGTGCATTGACGCCTTTGTACTGCACCGTAATCCTCTTTTTAAAACCCACGATATAAAATTCTCTCTTATCTACAATACGATAATTCATTTCTATTCCTCCTCTTACTGTTAATTGAAATGTCATTGGGGGCATAAAATTAAGTTCAATATTCTCCTTCTTTGCCTGGGATGGGGTTACTCCATGCATCGCCTGAAAAGCTTTACTAAAGGCTTCCGGTGATTCGTAACCAAGCTGATAGGCCAAATCAATGACCTTCACTTGCTCTGCTTGCAGCAACTCTCCGGCAATGGATAACTTCCTGCGGCGAATGTATTCTCCCAAAGGCATGCCAGCAAGAAAAGAGAACAGCCTGCGAAAGTGATATTCCGAGCAACCTGCTATACGGGAGATTTGATTTGAATCAATCTCTTGGTTTAAATTCCTTTCGATATATGCCATGGCTTCGTTAAATTGAGCTAACATATTCATTGTTCTTTTTCCTTTCTTTCCATTTGTTTTCAATTCTTATATAGCAGATAGCATTTGTGCCTTTCTATCTTTTAGGTTTATTGATCGATTTATTGACCGCCCCTTCCTTACAAACCTATTATATAAAAACTTATAGCTATATTCCTGATATTTTCGTTGCAGATATTCACTGTTATTTTGGCCATATAAGAATTACTTTATTGAATTAAAATAGAGGTAATTACAATACACTGCAAGTATCATAATTACCTCTAACCTATTACAACTAAAACTATTAATTACTAATTAGTACGCTTTACCCCAGTAGGTCATTGTATCAGCAGGCTTACCGCAGCATACGCAGGTATCTGCGATCTGCTCCTGCTCAAATGGCATACAACGGGAGGTGGCACCGGTCTTTTCCTTTATCTCTTTCTCACAAGCCGCATCCTGGCACCACATAGCTTTAACAAAGCCTGGCTTCTCAGCGATCGTCTTCTCAAACTCTTCCATGCTAGTTGCCACATAGGTATGAGCATCACGATGACTTCTTGCTCTTTCTAGCATATCGGACTGCATGGTCTCAAGTACTTCTCCAGCCTTTGCCACAATATCATCAAGGGATACGACGATCTTTTCACGGGTATCTCTACGAACAATAACTGCCTGATTTGCCTCAATATCCTTAGGTCCGATTTCAATACGAATCGGAACACCGCGCATCTCCTGTTCGCTGAACTTCCAACCCGGGCTCTTATCAGAATTATCAACCTTTACCTTGAAGGCACTTAATTTTTCCTTTAATTCAAAGGCTTTATCCAGTACACCTTCTTTATTCTGATTGATTGGAATAATCATAATCTGGGTAGGTGCGATTCTTGGAGGCAGTACTAAGCCGCTGTCGTCACCATGTACCATAATGATGGCACCGATAATTCTAGTTGACATACCCCAGGAGGTCTGATGAACATGTTGAAGGGTATTGTTCTTATCAGTGTATTGGATGCCAAAGGCTTTAGCAAAGCCGTCACCAAAGTTATGGCTGGTACCGGACTGTAACGCCTTTCCGTCATGCATCAATGCTTCGATGGTATAGGTGGCATGTGCTCCGGCGAACTTTTCCTTCTCAGACTTACGGCCTTTGATCATAGGAATTGCCAATACCTGCTCACAGAAATCAGCATATACATTTAACATCTGTACTGTTCTCTCTTCTGCTTCCTCAGCAGTAGCATGAGCTGTGTGACCCTCCTGCCATAAGAACTCCATAGAACGAAGGAAAGGTCTTGTAGTCTTCTCCCAACGAACAACGGAGCACCACTGATTATATAATTTGGGAAGATCTCTATGGGATTGAACGATCTTAGAGTACAGGTCACAGAATAAGGTCTCGGACGTAGGTCTAACACACATTCTTTCCTGAAGCTTCTCTCCACCACCATGAGTTACCCATGCAACTTCCGGTGCAAAGCCCTCTACGTGGTCTTTTTCCTTCTGTAATAAGCTCTCTGGAATGAACATTGGTAAATAAACATTCTCCACGCCGGTATCCTTAAATCTTCCATCCAACTGTCTCTGAATGTTCTCCCAGATTGCATAACCAAGGGGTCTAAGGATCATACATCCCTTAATACTGGAGTAATCAATTAACTCTGCCTTTTTTACAACGTCAGTATACCACTGAGCAAAATCCACGTCCATGGAGGTAATCTGCTCTACTAATTTCTTATCCTGTGCCATAAATTCAATCTCCTTCATAATTATAATTTGGGCAACAAAAAAAAGCCCTTCAAATCCACAAGGGACCGAAACGCTTCGGCGGTACCACCCTAATTAACTGCCGGTTACGGCAATTCTCTTTCTACCGTTAACGCCGGTTTACGTTGTATTTGGGGGATAGGCAATGGATTTATTCCTGCCCTACTTTCATACAAAGCTCCAAGACTGGTTCAATAATATCTACATAAGAAGCTTCCACCATCACTTCTCTCTCTGTAATAAGATAATTACCTACTATTTCTCTTCATCGCCATTCTTCGTAACAATATCGTAGCTATAATAGAAACGAACTTTACAAACTCAAATAATGACCTTATTTTATGCCAGAATAACCGCTTTGTCAAGCGGTTATTCCAGGGATTACTCAGTCTTACTTTTCACAAGAATCTCTTCCTTTCCTGCTGTCTTCTCCTCCCTCTCATTCACTGCCTTATATACTGTCTGAATAATAATTAGCCCGATGGGACCTAGAATAAAGCCTGCAATAGAGAATAGCTTTAATCCAACATACATTGCCACAAGAGTGAATAAGGGCTTAATACCAATACGGTTACCAATCAGCTTCGGCTCCAATATCTCCCGAAGGATTTGACAAGCAAGAAAAGTAGTTATTATGATAGCCGCAGAATAGATATCTCCGGCGATTAGCATGATAATAGCCCACGGTACCAGTATTATCCCACTTCCTAGGACAGGCAATGCATCCATAATAGCAATACCGATTCCCGCCAGAGCAGCATATTCATTTTTTGTCAGTGATAAACCGAGAATGCATATTCCTGCTATGGTTATCATGATAATCAATTGGGAACGAAGGTAGGCTAAGCCAGCTTCGGATAATTTTTGCGTAACTCTATGAATATCATGGTAAAGGCTATTCTTTTCATATTTCTTATGGAAATCCGGTAAATCCTTTACAATCAGCACCGCCGCTACAAAGACAATTAATAAGATACCAATAACACCGATTACTCGAATTGTAATTGAGATGGTATGCTGTGTAATCTCGGGGATCACCTGGGTTTTTACACGATTTACCATTTGGAGGATATTATCATCCATAGTAGCTCTCATGGTTCCGCCATCCAGCCCGAACAATTTATCACAATGGCTGCAGATTTTATCTAATTTACTTGCAATGATATCCAGATAAATTGGCATATTACGAATAAATGCAATTGCCTGCTTCACCAAGATGTTAATTAGTAAGCAGATGCTTGTTCCGAATACCGCTATTAATAATAGTAAAGATGCTGATCCTCCAAGGATTCTGGGAATTTTGAATTTACGATATAAAGACTCGGTGACCGGTCTAACAATCCAGGCCAAAAAATAGGCAAACAGAAAGGGTAATATTAAAGGCAGCAAATATTTAAATCCCAGATATACACCTATTGTAATTCCCACCATTAAAATAAGTGATCTCCTCTTTTGTGAACTATCTTCGCCCAACTTCATGTCATCACCTCCGAGTTCATTATAATAATGAAAAGGGGCTTGCATTTGCCATCAGCCCCATCGTTTTTCAAACTACAAGTGAATCAGCTCGCTGATTCACTTGCTATTATAAAAAGATTTATATGACTATAAATCCTCTTATCGATATTGTTTGCCAAACAAAATTTTATATCCTCGGGGATAATTTCTAATTTTTTAGCTAATATTATGTAATTTACCTTTAAAATGTAAAATACGTAATCATATGTTAATTTCGCTTACAATAAAGTCCAGAAAATTGTTATATATTTTCTGGACTGGGCAAATTAAGAAGGTTATTATTCTGTTTTATTCACTGACTTTCAATGTATCCTTTATTTTCATATCCTCCAACAGAATATGATGGATAAGCCAATCCTTAATAAACAAGCTAATACTGATTAAATCATTATCACTAATACGATTATCCTTATGATTTTCCATTATTTCATTAATGCGCCGACTGAACTTATCATGATGCGCTTTATGCTTTTGATATTCCTGAAAGGATGTCTTAAGTTGATACTGCTCTTCATGCTCAAAATGTGTATTCACATAATCAGCCAGAAATCCTATCAGCTCCCCATAGTATTCATGGCCATGGCCTTCTCTCATCAAGGAATAGAGTTTATTAAAATGCTCGAATATTTTCTGGTGTTCTAAATCAATCTGCTCAACACCTACCATATAGTCCTCGCTCCATTTTAAGGATATCGCATTTTCCTTGAATAATTCCTCGGTAAGAAAAGTATTGCCTTCTTTAGAAGGCTCCTGATCATCATAATACAGCTTATATACTTTGCTAATAAGCGTCTCTGCTTCAAAGGGCTTTAATACAAACTCCCGGCAGCCCACTCCAATCGCTTTTTTTAATGTGGAAAGATTGGAGTCCTGACTAAGGGAGATAATCGGTGCATTATTTGTTTCTTCTTTTATTCTCTTAATCACCTGAATCATATCGTGATTCCGATCATCCAGATCAACAACGATACAGGCTGGACGTTCCGATGTCTGATTTTGAGTCAAATTGATGACGCTATAGTCTTTTATTATTTCAATATTATTAAAACCATTTTGCGTTAGTATCTGTTTCATCTTATAACCCAAAATATTTGTATGTTCAAAGATCAATATCTTCCCCATAATATCCTCCAGCCACACCCTTAGCATACTACTGTAATTCTATTATAAAACAGCCCCCCATCTATGAAAAGTACTAAATGAGAGGCTGCTTCCTATTATTATATAATCAACTTGATAAGTAAGTCAGTTCTTTTTATTCTACTTCTTCAATTGCTGCATAGGGTACATCTGCAAGAAAAGCCGCCTTTGCCTGGTCAATACCTTCAACAACTTCATAATCTTCCCCTGCCTTCTTTACCTTGAGAACACGATCTATCACATACTCGATATTTTTATACTCCTCGATCAAGCTTTTGAGCCTATCCATATCTTCTTCTGTTATAGCACTTTTCTCTACAAGTCTCCTTGGGGACACAAGCATTTTAGTCGTTTTCGAAGCATCTCCCAGGGCATAGAATGCCTTTGCCTCTTTCACAATAATTTCAGCAATTTTATCCGGAGTGCAATAGGTACTGTCTATTACTAAATTGTAGTTGGAGAAGTCCATATAGCTTATATCATAAATATCCTTATAACGCAGACATTCGGTTAACGCACGCTCAGAAAGCAGTTTTTTAGCCTCTTCCAGAGAGGAATAGTTCTCCACCTCTCCTCTTTGATCATTCATAACGCGTTCTGCTGCCACACTTAGGTTTACCGCTACGAATACCTTAAAGGAATAATCCACGAAATGCCAAGCTAGTCGGGAATCAAAGATGATATCCTTGTCCTTATTTTCTTTCGAAATTCTCGTGGTAGCATCATCGATCATTGTATCGTACTTTTTATCACTGCGCATAAACTGGTTAAGTTCCAAAGTTGTCATACTCATTTGACTTGCAAGCTCTCTTTGAACCTTTCCTGTGGAGTAAATTTCATAATTATATTTTTCGCTTAATAATTTACAGACGGTGGATTTCCCACTTCCTAAATTACCTGTAATTGTAATATGCATGGATCTTACCTCTCTCCTTCTACCCTCATACCAAATATTCATTTGTAATGCTAAGAACTCATTATAAAAACCTATATTAACACAACCTGATGTAATCAAATCGATGCCTGTTTTTTAGAATTAAATAATAATTTCTGATGATATTAATACGTATTATAGACGATTATACCTAAAAATACAACCGCAAAGAATAGGAAACATAAAAGGAGGGGAAACATCCGCTATTGCAGACATCTCCTCCCCTTTTACATTCATTCGATCCTCTGATTCTTAATACTCTTACTTCACTACTACTTTAATCTGCTTAACAGTATCACCGATCCAAGCCTCAATATAATCTGTTCCCTTTGATACGGCGGTAGCTTTGCCACTTTGATCAATGATAATGATAGATTTTTTCATCGTTTTCCAAACCACCTTTTTCGTTTGAAAACCAGTCGAATCTACCGTAAAAGTAAAGGTATCTCCTACTTTCATTATTGTCTTACTTTTCTTAAAATTAATGCTTGCTTTTTTGACCGTAATCTTTGTCTTTATCACTCTTATCTCGTTATTATAGAGCTTTAACGTCGTAGTAATCGTTGTTGTTCCGGCTCCTATCGCGGTTATCAGTCCGCTCTCAGAGATTTTGGCGATTTTATTATTGCCCGATCGGTGGGAAATCATAACTGCGCCGATTGCACTACCTGAGGTCTTATCACCAAGCGCTTTCACAACCTCCAGAGTTGACGGAACAGCGATTGTTACCTGGTAGGTGGAAGCCTTCGTTCCGTCAAGATAAAGTGTCTTCTGTACTGCCGCTACATTAATCTGATCCAGTAATGAGGTGACTACTTTTTGATCAGCAGGCTCCCTTAAAACAACATAGTCCGAGCAATGAATCAGATTAATTTTAATGTATCCCCCGCTATCGATACGATAGTCAGAACTGTAAGGCAGAGCCTCCAGTTTATTCGTAACTGGATTATAATAATACAAATAAATTGGACTATCCACACCATCCATTAAATCACCGACATAAATGCTTACACTTGCCGGAGCAGGTAAGATTCCTTCATGGCTAAAGTTGACAACCAAGCCATTTGAAGTCTTTCCAGGGGATGTTGCTATATTGTCTATTGCAGAAAAGGTCTGAAGCGTACTAACTGACAATGACAGATTAATATCTGTGATATCACGGTTGAACTCACTCAAAGCTTCCGCATCAAACCTCCAGGAATACAAATCCTTTCCGGCTTCATTCTTGATGGAAACTGCAACATCAATATCCTTGTCCTTGGCTGTCTGTAAAAGAGCCTTGGGTAGTTTAATATTCGTATGGTTGAGTCTCTCTCCGGTAAGTACGTCAGCAGGTAATTTAACAGAGATATCCAGGCTATCAACTTTTGCAGCCACTGCCTGCTCAAGAGCCTTTTCACTAATAATCGGTAATTCAATCTCCTCGCTTAAGGAGACGGCCTTCTCTAATTGCTTCATGAGCTGCTCTTTATTGAATGCCACCAAGACATCCATCTTACTATCCTGTGTCTTAATCGTTAATGAGGCTGATGCCTTGCCTGTGCTCTCCGGTATAACAATTGGTGTCGGTGTGGGAGTTGGTACCACGTTATCTATCGGTATCGGATAGGTTGGCGGAACTGGGGTCGGAGCCTGCGTTGGAATTCTGGTGGGTTCCGGACTTATGGTAGGTTGCTGTGTCGGTTCCGGACTTATGGATGGTTCCTGCGATGGCTCTGGACTTATCGTCGGCTCCTGTGTTGGTTCTGGACTTATGGTTGGTTCTTGTGTCGGCTCTGGACTTATCGTCGGTTCCTGTGTCGGCTCTGGACTCACCGTCGGTTCCTGTGTCGGCTCTGGACTTACAGTCGGCTCCTGTGTTGGTTCCGGACTCACCGTCGGTTCCTGTGTTGGTTCTGGACTTATCGTCGGCCCCTGGGTTGGTTCTGGACTCACCGTCGGTTCCTGGGTTGGTTCTGGACTTATCGTCGGTCCTTGCGTTGGTTCCGGACTTACAGTCGGTCCTTGGGTTGGCTCCGGGCTTATGGTTGGTACCCGTGTCGGCTCTGGTGCGGATGTCGGTCCCGATACCTTCCACCGATATATTCCTGTAGCCGCTTTATTATTTGCTATTGTCATGTTAATTCGGATCGCCGAACCGGTTACCGTTTGAATATCTATTGTATTATATTGATCAAGTGCAATAATATCATTATAGTTGGACAGCATGGTTACCGGCTTCCAGCTGCCTATTTCATCCCTGTAATCAAAACTAATTGTTGCAGGTCTTGCCGTGTCGCCGCCATCATCATACCAGAATATCTGGAAGCGGTTCATTGCTACCGGTACATCCCACTCATACATTACCCATGCATAGGAGCCGGCTTGTTGAGGCCAATTTCCCCATCCCTTATTCGTGCCTCCTTTCGATACCGTAGGTTCAAAAGCTGCATTATTAATTCCCTCCAGCTTCTCCCAGGATGCAGTATAATGTGCACTTGGGTATGCGGTCTGATCCAGGCGGGCCGGATCCGGAATCGGAGGATTTATCAGCACATAGGTAACCACAATATCAAGATTGGAGGTTACATTAGCAACGATATACCTTCCATCCGGTGTCGGGTTTAGGCTGACCCCATTAACGATAATGCTTTTCACCTTGTAGCCTGCATTCGGAACCGCTAAAATGGATACGCTGTCACCTTCCTTCACTGCCTCCGAACTAACCGCTAAAGAGCCAAATTTGGGAGTCCGGTTCGTTAACGTAATATTGTACCAGGGCTTTCCGTCATCCTCGCCCATCACTATTTTGAAGTAGGTTGTATAAGAATAATTCGTTGCATCATACATGGGCTTAAACGTATTTCCATTTACAGTAACTGTCGGAATCGTCTCTGCAGTCACCTTCTTTATAGAATCCTCTAAATTGTCCGATAAGAATAAGGTCTTCCAATTTGTAGTATTATCCGGCATTACCATAACAAAAGGACCATACATAACACTTGTCACTGTACTGGAACCCAGCTTATCCGGTGTCTTATCCAGATGGTAGGTATATGGCATATCAATGGTGATAACATCACCGGCCTTAATTCCTGCCACCTCATAATAAGTACTGATTTCAGGCTCACTTGTCACTACATTACCATTTACCTTAATCACAAAACCATTGGTAGCCCAATACGGAACACGGAATTTCATGTTTATATTCTGTGCACTCATTCCCTGTATTGCATTAACAGTAAACTGCGTATGCTCCGAAGGATATGCATTCTCCTGCACCACCTCAATTCCCTTTTCCGCCCAGGTAAGGGTGGTCGGGATATATAGATTCACATAGAGTGTATCTCCGGTTTTATTATAGGCAGCCTCCTGATACTTCACATGATTTTCCATACCGGTTCCATGACAGCAGGTAAAGCTGTTATAATCACCGCCGTAGCTCCTGGAGGTTCCCGTACCGATTGGCAGCATATAGGTTGTTCCATTATGCATATTTGCTGATACATTCGGATTTTGTGATGCGATAATCTGATTGTACAGAGTCCTCTCATAGTAATCCATATACTCAGCATTATCCGGCTCATACTCATTCAGCATTTTGGTGAGCTTAAGGAGATTATAGGCGGCACAGGTCTCGCAATTCGTTGCTGTATCAATGTTATTGGCAAGCTGATAAGCCTCTTTAAAATTTTCACCTCGCCCAACACCGCCGATGGAATATGCATACCTGGATACGACCATATTCCAGAAATTCTTAGCCACATCAAAATAGTATTTTTCCGGTGCTCCGCTTTTCACAGTGGCTTCATACACTTCAACTGCTCCTATAATCTGAGGTATATGCTGGTTTGCATGGCGACCATGAATATCATCTATATTCGTTTCTAACTTATCAAAGAATTTTGTATTATCAAAGAGCTTAGCACCCTTCAAATAGTCTATGTCGCCTGTGATGCTATATAACTTCGCCATAGATTCATTAAAACCGCCAAATTCTCCTGCAATATACATATCCCACATCTTCGTAAGCTGCTCCTGTGAGCATGCGCTTAACCGCAGATAAACCCATTTTCCCAATGCCTTGGCAGAGTCTAACGCTTCCTGATTTCCTGTATACTCATATGCATCCAGAAAACCTGCCATGATTTTATGCAAGGTATAATAAGGCGCCCAGATGGTAGCATATGGTGTATACTGTTCCAAAAGTGCAAATTGATCCGGAGAATATGCGCTGATAAATCCTTCACCCCAGGTCGAAGGGTCCGTACTCCATACCGCCTGATTGGTTCCCTTCGTTACAAAAGCTGCGGGATCGCCGGAAGACATCTGCTGCAGCTGATGCAATTCGTGAACCATCTCATCCAGCTTTTTCTTAATCTCCTGATCGCCCGTGGATGCATAGGCAAGTGCCAATGCAGACATATAATGTCCCGTGGAATGTCCCCTAAGCAGCCCCTTTGGCTCATCCCAACCGCCTAACGGTGAAACATTACTGATTTTATCCATCTGTCCGAAGGTTTTGTAGAAGTTATATAACATTCTCTTGTTATCCAATAGCTTCAGATAATTAATTGTCCGTTCCCGGTTCTCCGTTAAGATGGAGCTTGCGTCCAGGGAGATATCATTTAAGTCAAAGCTGCTTGCGGTAAGTACTGCATCTGCTCCATCCGCTCCAACTACAGATACCACTGCCTCGATGGGATAATTCTCCCCTACAATAGCCCCGCTGACGTTAAATGTTCCCAGCTGCGTATATTTACTTGCTTCAATGGTCACGGGCCATATTGTTTTTAAACGTGCCTGCGCTCCATCTTTATATGTAACCTTCACAAAATTAGGAAGTAAAGGGGAGTAATTGATGGTTGTGGTTACCGCAATAGCCTCAAAAGCCACAATTTCTCTTTTCTCCTTCTTTGCGAGCACGGTTACTGTAAATACTTTTGTACGTGTTTCCTTCCCATAAGAAGCGATAGCCTTTAACTCAACGATCGCATTTTCACTACCTTCCTCCGGTCTTTTAACGGTTCCAGTAGAAGCAATTACAGCTTCTGCCGAGGAGGTCCAGGTTATCTCTGAACCCCACTCACCTCTTGTCGGCAGTGTGAGGTCACTGACGACGGCGTTCAGATCTCCAAAGGATATAGCCGCTATGTCATGCTCAACGATACTGTTATCAGAGTTACTGGCAAGTACGGTCACCGGAAATTCCTTTTGTAATACTGCTCCTCCATAGCTGATGGAAGCGGTTAGCACTCCCGTGGCACCGGGCTCTCCTTCTGCCGGGCGAGTCACTCTGGCAATTCCTTGTTCTAATGTGATCGCTGAGCATGTGGTAGCCCAGCTGATAGCCGAACCGTTTACCCCAGCCACCGGTAAATTAATATCCGTTGTCACAGCCGTTAAATCGCCAAGCTCCAGAGCTGCATAATCCCCTGAAACGATACCAGCGTCACTTACATTAAACATTGATCCCACCTGCTGATCTGTCATTGCGTAATTGTAAATTGACACCTCCGCAAACATTCCCCTGGTTGGATCATCCTCAAATTGCCCGTATCCAATCCAGTTATTTACCGTATCACCTAATTGGCTCAAGGATATGCCCGTATCCTGTGCTCCAATTCGTGCTCCGTTCTCATATAAGGTAATCGTTGTTCCGTCTATTACTACCGTAGTCAAAACCCAACGATTTTTAGCTATATTACTCCCCTTGGATACACCCTTTTCATTACTCCAGCCAGAAGCAGTAATCGCAGTAGCGTAGCCGGTGAAGCCTGTATTACCCCCATCAGACAGTAAGTACAGATAGGAGGTTGTATTATTCCCAAAGTCCCAGATTCTCTGATATCCTGCATCTGTTGAAAGATTTACCCACATACTTATGGTGGCACTATTAAGTCCGTTTAAGATTCCCACAGGGAACTCCAGATATCCCCCATCCGCTCCTCCCGGTAAGGATAATGCCTTTACTTGATTACCGTAAATATTAGCATCCACAATTTCAAAACCACCCGAGTCATAGTTTCTCATCACTGCTGCCTTCCCATTGCCGGATGCATCATTGATGATTGTCGAACTATGATCTTGGAAATTATAGTACACCACTCTGTTGTCATTTGTATCCGGTTCTGCTGCTTGAGCTGCTACCAGTCCAGAAAAGTCGATGGACATGATAGAAAAAATTGTTGCCAGCACAAGCGCATAGATTTTCTTTGTACTTTTTTTCATATTTACCTCCTTGAATTAATAATCCCAACCGGATATTTACATTTTTTGGGCGTTTTTATTTTATCACACTATGATTTGTATGGATTTACATTATTTTACTTAATCAGTTGGTTTTTTTACTATTCTCATAGTTACTCAACCTCAGAGTTGAATCCATTATTAGATTTGTTGGAAATTAATGGTTATTACAATCTTATGCTATGGTAATTTCTCTTTTATATTAAAAAAAGCCCCTCCTCATAACTTTGAGAAGAGCCTTTTTCTATCATATACTATTTATCACAAGGAAGATTTCGCAAGAGCCCCTCCTTATATAGCCTATTCGGATTTTGGACAAGGAATTACAACACTTGTGGTTCGCTCACCATCCGTTACTTCAAAGCTAAGTTCTTTCCCTCCATCAGCTTTGACAATGGCAAGCGCCTCTCCGTAATAGGTTTCTGTAAAGTCCTTCAAATACCCGTTTGGATTGTAAGGGCAGGCATTGCCCAGACCCAGCAGCGTTCCCCCTGACACCTTAACCTTTAAGGTATTTCTCACCAGCGGCTTTACTATGCCCTCTTTATCTGTATACTGAAGTCTGATATAGCAAAGACCGCCCGCCTTAACACTGTCCACTTCCGCAACGGCGCGCAGCACAGTCTCTTTTCCCGCTGTAGATAGGGAGGCACGAGAAATTTCCTTATCGGTTTCATCATACTCGATTGCAGTAATCTCTCCATCCTCATAGGTTGTCTGGAAATATAACACACAATCCTTCTTTCGATTCTTCCTGCCAACACTTTGGTTATTAATAAAAAGCTCAACGCTATGGGCTCTTGTATATACCTCAACCATTGCTTTATATCCCGCACAGCCTTCCCAGGACCAGGATTCCATGGCATCCGTCATCTTCCAGGCAGAGGGAGAATGCTTTCCTTTCTGGTTCACGGGACGTACTGCAATAATCGGCTTATCCGTGCATTCAAAGGCAGTTCTTGTATACCCTGCCTCTCCAAGGGGATGCCCTGTAATATCGATTCTTCCGCTTCCGGCGGAAAGCCAGCCGGAACGAGGAGCGTCCTTTGGTGCATAGTCTTCATATACCCAGGCTCCGATTGCAGCCTCGCCCAGATAATCCATACCAGCCCATACAAAGTCCCCGATAATTCTTGGGTTCTTCTTCGCCAGCTCCCAAAAGGTGTAAGCATCCTTACAAAAGGTCTCACTACCAAGGATCAGACGCTCCGGATATTTCTTAAGGTCATGCTGATAACGAAGAATACCGTAATTATAGCCGGCCACATCCATATTAGCATAGGAATCCCGAGTCTTCACGTCACAGCCATAGAAGGTGGCACCGATTTTCATTGTTTTATCGCCGAGAACTCCGGCTAATATATTATAAAATTCACTTCCAACTGCTTTTTTCTTCTTTTGCCCCTCAAGATGCGTTTCTCCATCCTTTAAGGCTTTTTCAGCATTCTTCTTAGCCTTTTCATCACTATAAACACCAAAACCGATGGAGCTTAGAAAATTAAAGAATATGTTCACACCACAGGTTACAGGACGATTCGGGTCTAGTTGATGGAGGTATTCCGTCATCTGTCCCGTGAATTCAATGCCTCGCTTCTGAGCGGTCTCAGAGACTTCATTTCCGGTGGAGTACATAATAACACTGGGATGATTATAATCCTTATCTACCATATCCTTTAAATCCTCACGCCACCAATCCATGATATAATCAGCATAATCATATTCGGTTTTGTGTATATACCACATATCTACATACTCGTCCATCACCAGCATTCCCAGCCTGTCACAAGCCTCAAGCATTGCCTTAGAACAGGGATTATGAGCACTACGGATGGCATTGTAGCCGTTTTCCTGAAGGATACGTACCTTTCTTTCCTCTGCTTCCGGATAACAGCAGGCACCTAGCAGTCCGTTATCATGATGGATACAAGCACCGCGAAGAATGACTCTCGTTCCGTTGATCGTAAGACCATCCCTGTTATCCCAATTAAGGGTTCTGATTCCAAAGTTTTCTTCCATGGAATCTGTTCCATAGGTGACACGGCATTGATATAAGTTGGGCTGCTCCGGAGTCCACAGCTTTGCATGGGGCACATCTAGCTTAACAACTGCTTTGCCATTCGTTTGGGCGGAAATACTTGATACCACCTTACCCCCATCTACGATCTCAACTTTGAACTCTCCGCTTCCAACAGTATTCACGGTAACTTCAACCACTACCGGATCTAAGCTGAGGGTGTTAATCTTTACACCATTTAATAAAATATGCTCCTTATCCGCTATATGCATATGCACCGGACGATAAATACCTGAGCCGGAATACCAACGGCTGTTTGGCTGCTCTGAGTTACGGGCAATTACCTGAATCTCGTTTACCTCACCATACTTTAAAAACTTATCTGCCGCTACATAGAAATTCGAATAGCCATAAGGACGGTAGGCTGCCTTTTCATGATTAATATAGACCTCCGCATTACGGTAAACTCCTTCAAATTCAAAAATAACAGACTTGTTTTTATATTCAGCCGGAACCTCAAAGGTCTTAGAATAAAGGTAATCTCCTCCTGCAAAATAGCTGATATTAGCACCGCCGGCATTTGCCTCCGATCGCTTTTCCGCCAGCATCGCATCGTGTGGAAGATGTACTTCCCTTTCCAGAGCCTCTCCATTTAGGCTATCTTCATTCAGTTTTCTGTATTTCCAATCCGCATTAAAATCAATGCACTTCATAAAAATCTCCTTAATCCTTATTTTTCGTGATTTAATTATAACATAATTTTTTCGTATGACCTTTTTCCTTCGTAAACGGTGTCATATCTAGCGTAACCTGACCGATGAATGCATTTTGGAACCCCTCCTGATTATGTGTCAAACTCCATCTTGCATTTCTTCTGCAATAAGTATAAAAATTAAACAGTCAGAAATGCCGCAGATGAAATCTCATCTGCGGCATTTCTGTGATACAAGGCAAACGTGCCCTTACATTTTTCTTCCGTTTTCATTTCGATTGCTGTTCGTTATGAAAGTCTTACTTTTCCTTCACAATATTGAAAAAGGATGCAATGATTCCAAAAAGGACAGCCAATACGCATAAGATTATTCCTGTTATCGCGCTGGAGAGATCAGCCATTGTCTGCGCATTATTTTCAAAAGTCATAATCGCCGCAATACTGTTAACTCTGAGGCTGATAAAGGTTACAAGTGCCACAACTAACAGAACCGCAGCAGCAACCGGTAAAATATCCAGATAAGCCTTTGAACCAAGAATCTGGGAACCCACAATGAGGGCAATCTCTAAAACGATTGCAATGATCAAGTAGGAAACCAAGCCTTTATCAACACCAAGGCCACTAAAATAGGAAGTATTGCAATTGATCAGATAGAAAGCTGTGCCTGCACCTGCTAATATAACTGTGAGAACAGTTATATAAAAACCAGCAGACTGTTTTTTTATAAATTCCATAATAATCCTCCCTTAGCCGTTCTTACGTTTCATAATGCTCTTGATATACATAAAGAGTGCACCAAGAGTAAGAATTGCAAATGCAATCTGCGCAATGGTCAGTGCATTATCATACCAGGTTCTAACAGTTACAATACGGGATGATACAGAGATTCCATCCATCGCATTGGAATTTGCAAGTGCGTAGTTCTGCCATAACATAACGTTCTTAAGATCCTGCATCATGGAGGCATCCTTGCTTACATTCTCTACTGTCCAGTAAGCCCATTTCTCACTTACTGCTTGCATATTATTGTCACCGGTAAATGTGGTCATAGTTACCCCGGCGTGAACTGCTTCCTTTAGAACACTGTAGTTCGGATCCATGATGAAGTCTTCAGACATCAGTCCCTGGAAGCCCCACTCACCGCGAAGAATGTTCATGAGCAGACCATAGTGTGCATTACCTGCAGTAACACCAACACGGTTGAAGGTAGTCATAACGCCAAGTGCGCCTGCGTCCTCAATACTCGCCTGCGTTCCTCTAAGTTCATTTTCACGAGCCTTTTGCTCTGTTATGAAAGCACTGATACCAGATCTGTTTACTTCAGTATCATTGAAAGCAAAATGCTTTGGAGCAATGATGCAACCGTATTCCTTACCTGCCGCAATATATTCAGCAGCCTGATATGCAGTCAGAATAGCATCCTCGGAGTAATATTCGTGATTTCTTGCATTGTAGGGTAATCTGTGAAGATTGGTTCCTGCTCCCCAGAAGATTGTTAAGTTTGCCCATAAAGAGTAATTTCCGATCACAGAACCGAATTCTGCTGCTAATTCCTTGCTAAAGGTCTGTGCGATAACTGTTTCATTACTCATGGTACCGAATTTATAATTCAGGTTCTTGTCATCACTAGCAACAACGCATGGATCTCCTGATTCTGCATCTGTATTTGCATACTGACCCAGTGTGTAGGAGTTGATACCATTAGGACCATCATTTTGAATTGCTTCCGGTGATTGAATAGACTCAATCGGCTTTGTGCTGGTTCCGCCAAAAGCAGTTCTAATCATTGCTTCTTCTAATGTAATCTGATCAATTAAACTGGACCAGTAAGGGCTGGTGATATCTGTGACACCCTTAAGATTCGCAAGGGTAAGATTATTCTCTGCCCCAAAGGTTACAGCGGAGGTATCTCCCTGCTCCTTAATCTGAAGAATATCGTTCTGAAGAACAGCCAGCATCTCATCATTTGCAGTGAGATCCTTATAGGTCTTTGGCCAGGTAGACTTCCAATCATTTCTGGAGAGATAGGTTACTGTTCCCGGCATATAATAATTTAAGTCAGCATCATCTAACTGATTCTCAACTGCGGTTCCATTCTTTGCAAATGCAAAGGTTGTAGAATCAAAGCTGCCTAGATCCCAGGTCTTAACGTTTGCAGAGTTTCCTTCTTGTGTCATACCATCTGCGGATGTTTTACCTTGTGCAGCAAGTACGTTGTTGGTTGCTTCATGAGAACCGTTACCCACGGTAAAATAGTATGTACCGTCATCTAAGATATAAGTTCCTTTGGATCCAACTGCATTTTCATGTGTGCTATCCCAGCTTGCCATATCCTGTGCATCAGCTGTAATAGTAACTGTTTCAGATGCTCCTGGCTCCAGTAAACCGGTCTTGCCGTAATCTAAGAGCTGAATCGCAGATTTCTCTATGAGATTCGTCTTATCATATTCGGTGTAAGGAAGGGATACATAAAGCTGAACTACATCCTTTCCTGCTACTTCACCGGTATTTGTAACTGTAATATTAGCGGTAACTGTTTTTGCATCCAGATCCACTTCCAGGTTATCTAAGGTCTGGCTAAAGGTTGTGTAAGACAGACCATAGCCAAATGGATAGGATACTTCCTGGTCATATGACCATTCTCCTGATGTGGAGCTGCCTACAGCGTCGGAAGCATTTCCCTGTCCTAGAACAGTATCCGCATACCTGGTTTCGTAATATTTATAACCGGTATAAATGCTTTCTGCCTCAACTAAAACGGAATTAATGGTGTACTCCGGATTAGCGTTGGTATATTCATAGTTTCCATAGTTCTGTGCTGCGGGAGAATTCGCATTCGCAACTGCATAAGTATCTGCCAAGTGACCGGACGGATTAACTTCACCGCTTAACACATCCGCTACACCATAAAAGCCATAGCCGCCAGGTAAACCAATTTCAAGAATTGCGTCTACGCCGTCATTGTTCTTGATTTCATCAATTTCCATTGGGCTGGCATTGTTAAGTAGAACGATTACTTTACCGTTATTTGCTGCCTTTGCAGCAATTGCGGCATCAATAATATCTCTTTCTGTATCAGAAAGTCCCAAGGGATCTGTCTGATTAAGATTCTGCTCCGGGTCCACTCCAGCTTTGCCTGGCATATAATTTCTATTCTCACCGGCAGCGCGAGCAAGGGTAACAACCATAACATTATAGTCATCCAGACTGGATTTCCAAGCTGGCTCTGTGCTGTCTAAGAGCTCCTGTGATGCTTCCAAGCTAGTAAAATATCCGGTGGTTGTTGGTGCTACCGCACGGAAATACTCCGTTACACCGCCCCAAGTTTCAACTTCAGTTTTAAAGGATTCCTTCAGGCCCTCATACATTGTCTTAACTGTAGGGTTAAGCTCATAGCCCTTTGCGGTAAATGCCTGAACCATATTCACTGTATCTGCATCAGTTCCCACATTCTCAGCCAGTGAGCTGCCCATGTCACCACCCTGTACCGGGTAGTAGCTGCTAAAGCCAAGAAGAGATACTTTCTTTGTCTCGTCAGAAGAAAGAGGAAGAGCCCCATTGTTCTTTAACAGAACGGAACCTTCTTCATTCATTCTCTCACCAAGATCTTCGATTGCATCTAAAAGTTCTGTAGTGCTCTTGTAATCAGAGGTGTAATGATATAAATCCTCATCCTCTGTTGTTGTATCTGTTACGAGTTGTGTACTTTTCGTACCGAGGAATTTATCAATATCCGTACGGAATCCCTCAATGACCATGGAAGCGGTCAGCGTTAGTGTGAGCAAGGATGCTGTGGCTGTAGTTAAACCGCGCCACAGACCACGTCTGCTTGTGTCCTTATTTCCTTTCATAGTTACCTCCTAATCAACTATTTGAAAATCTATAACATACGCTCTTCCAAAAAGCCGCTCTCCCACCGGCTCCTTTGGATGCGTAAAGTTATCCTAATAAAATATGGGTTACTTATTGGCAGTTTCTGATACTGCCTTTGCCTCTGCTTTGGCTTTTTTATCAGCAAGCTTCTTCTGATACTTTGCTTCCTCTGCCTCAAAGCTTAGACCTTTTTTCTTACAATATACCTTTAATTCTTCCTTGCGTGCTTCCTCTGCCAGGCGCTCTGCTTCTTCCTGCTCCTTACGAAGACGTTCTTCCGGAGTGGTCCAGACACCGCCGGCGGCAAGTACTGCTGCCTTTTGATGCTCTAAGATAATCTGGTGATCTTCCTTAATATGCTTTTCCACCTTGAGGAAGCACATCAGAATAACGATGGCTGCATAGCAAATTAGCTCTATTCCCAGATAACAAAGTGCCAGCATATTCTCAACGCCTGCATTCTGTGCTGCAGAGGCTGCATTATAACCGGTAGCGGTTAATAATGCATTGATAATTCCATTTCCAAGACCGGTCATACCAACCATAATGGCTCCATAGACTGACATGGTAAAACCATCGCTTCGGAAACCATTCTTCGCTTCCAGATGATCAAGTACATCGGAGAGCAGCGCTAATGTTACATACATGGCAGGAATAGAACCGATGCCTTTTAGAACCACACCGATGCATACGATGACAAAATTGTGAATGTTAATGAAGCTTACCAGTCCGCCAATTACGGAAATGGCTAAACCTAACGTAACTGCACGCTGTTTGCCCAGCTTATGAGCAATCGGCCATGCTAATACCATACCGATTGCTGTGGGCAAACCGCCGATTAAACCTAGTGTACCCATTGCAGTTCCGGCTGATGCTTCACCTGTAATACCGCCAAACATCCAACGGCAATAGTAGCTCATGGAGCTATTCTTTACCAAACCTCCAAACTGGAACAAGAGGAAGTACAGAATGATGATCCACCAATATTGATTCGAAACACAGGCTTTTAGCTGCTTCATCATTGGAAGCTTCTCTTCCTTGATATCCAGCTTCAAATTCTCTTCCGTAACACGTTCACGGGTAAAATAATACTCTAGTAAAATCGCGAAAAAGGTAACGATGCAAAGTACAATCATTACAACACGCCAGTTATTGCAGCTGGCTGCCGCGTCAATCACGCCATCCTTTTCTACAAAGAGAAAGCTCTGTAAAAACATAGGCACTAATATACTGGCACCGATACCAACCGCAGCAACACCGGAGGCATTTGAGAAGATAGCCAGCAAGCCTCTATGGCTGGAGTTTCGTGTGGATAAGGAAACCATGGAGCTATGTGCTGTATAGAAAAAGGGGTAAGCAACTGCATAGTAGAGATTATAAGATATTGCAATCCATACCATCTGCATCATCGGGCTGCTATTCTGAGGAGTCAGAAACAATAGAGCAATTGCTATTGTAACTAACGGTGCAGACAGCAGCATGTAAGGACGTGCCTTACCCTGAGGGGTTCTGGTATTGTCTATCAGACGCCCGATTACTAAGTTTCCTAGGATAACGAATATAACCGAGATCATTGGCAGCAAAGCTGAAAAAATACCGAATCTGCTGGCATCCGTCCATCCAAGAACATCTGAATAATAGCGATTTAGATAGGAACCGAAGATGGCATTGGAAATGAATGCACAGAAAGGTCCTGCAAAGTAGCCCAACAGCATTTCCTTCGGTTTTACGTTGGCTGAGGTAATCTTAGTTCGTACCAACGGGTTGTCAAAAAACTTGCTTGTATCCATTTATATAATTCCTTTCTCTCCGGGTGGATTTATTGGCTCTGTTCCTATCGCTGGTTTATATATCCTGAGTAAAGGAATACATACCGCTGCCAAGAACCTTGGCTTCGCCGCTCGGCATTGTCAGCTGACAGGTCGTACCCACCGGTACCTCTAGATCAATTACGAACTTTCCAGCCTGACACTTCCATTCACTGGAGATTTTACCGTAGGCTGTTTTGACATTGCCTTTGGCCCAGGTCAGTCCTCCGCCCAGCATAGGTGCTATTTTAAAGGATTTATAACCTCCTTCCAGAGCCTCAATTCCGGCGACTCTTCTGTACAGGAAGTCACCTACCGCGCCGCTGGCGTAGTGGTTAAAGGATACCATGCCTCCGGTACCATCATCCTCACCCGTATTGCAGGTACCATCCTCTCTAAGTGCATCCCATCTCTCCCAGATGGTAGTACCGCCAACCTTTACCTCATAGAGCCAGGAGGGGCAGGTGTCAGTCAGAAGCATCTTGTAGGCGTCCTCTTCATATCCGTTGTCTGCAAGAGCAAAGAGTACATATGGAGTTCCTGGAAATCCTGTTGCAATATGATAATCATTTTCTCTAATTAAGCGAACCAGATTAGCTGCCGCCTTTTTCTTGTCCTCCTTGGAAAGCAGATTATAATATAAGGGAAGAACATAAGCTGTCTGGAATTCCTTCTTTACCCGGCAATCCTTATCCATGAGTATATCTCGGTACGCCTCTGCCGTTTCTCGGCTTAATTCTTCATAATAGGCTGCATCCTCTTCTTTTCCCAGGAGTCTGGCAATATTAGCTACAATAGAACTGGAATAAGCCATACAGGCCGTTGCCGTCCACTTCCCTCTGCCCATCCAACCCCACAGGTTGACGTTTGGTGCACACCAGTCTCCGTAATGATGAAGCAGCTGCCAGATTCTTCGGCGCTTTCCTACAGAGAATAAACCAGCCCAGAATTTACATGCTTTTATGTAGCGTTTCATCGTCGGATACATCCATTCCAGAATGCCTTTGTCACCTCTAACCAGATATTCTGCCCAAGGCACTAAGATACAAGCATCGCCCCAATGATCCACTGCCATAGGAATCATAATTTCCCACTGGAAGGGAACTCTTACTAACGGTACAGTTACCGGAATTCCTCCTCCGAGGGTTTGCTCTGACTTTACATCCTTCAGCCATTTCTCCAGGAAGCGGCTTGTATCGAAATTGTAGGCTGCTGTCGGTGCAAAGAGGGCTATATCTCCTGTCCAGCCCATACGTTCATCTCTCTGGGGACAATCCGTAGGAATATCCACAAAATTGGATTTTGCTCCCCAACGGATGTTGCTTTGAAGCTTGTTAATTAGTTCATTGGAACAGGAGAATTCCCCGTTATCCTCAATGTCTGAATATAGAGCAATCGCAGATAGCTCCAGTTGCTCCTGTTCTATTCCTGTTACCCCAACATAACGAAATCCCATATAGGTCATCTGTGGTGAATAGGTCTGCTCCCCATCCTTGCAGATATAGACAGCTTCCTGCTTCGCCGTTCTTAAGGGTTCTGTATAAAGCTCACCCTCCATCAGGATTTCAGCATGCTTAAATACAAT
>JAQZBD010000034.1 GCA_029239235.1 Herbinix sp. | reverse complement strand
TGGCCATTTTTACGGCCATTTTAACATTCATGTTATCGCCAGAGTAGTTACCATATAAGCATGCAACACCTTTGCCCTTATCAGCAGCCTTGAAAGCATCCAGAAAAGCGGCAGCGGTAGGGGAAGAGCAGATCTCGCCAATGGCAACGGAGTCGCATAAGTTTTCCCCGACATAACCAATGAATGCGGGTTTATGTCCGGAACCACCACCGGTTACGACACCTACGGTATCAGCTTTCATTTTTTTTGATTTTACTACTCTTGGATTACCCGTAGATTCTACGATATCGGAATGAGCTTTTAAAAAGCCCTTAAGCATCTCGTCAACAATAACATCTGGATCGTTCATTATTCTCTGCATATCTATTTCCTCCATTCTCGCGGTTTCATTACCGCGAATACGCGAATTCAATATAATTTTATGATTTTCTATTTTCCTTCCGGAAGCATATCTGGAACCAAAATTACTTTAAGCGCACCGTCTTTTCCGGTTGAGGCAAGATGAAATCCCTTCTCCCAGTCCTCTAATGCAAATTTATTCGTAACAACTCCCTCAGTTGGAAGCTTGCCATTTCCAATCCATTCAATGACAGTATCGTAGCAGAAAGGACTCAAATGTGCACCAAGGACATCCAGTTCTTTTCGATCGGAGATGATAGACCAGTCCACAGTAACATCCTGAGCGAAAACTGAGAATTCTACAAAGCGTCCCATTTTACGGATTGCTTGAAGTCCTTGGGTAACACTTGATGGATGTCCGGTAGCTTCAATATAGATATCGCAGCCGTATCCGCCGGTCATTTCTTTGATTTTAGAAACGACATCTTCTTTCCCGGGGTTCATAACAATATCTGCACCGTATTTCTTTGCTTTTGCCAAACGTTCATCGTTCATATCAAGTACAATTAAACATTTTGGATTCGCTTGTCTAAGTGCGCCTACCATACCAAGACCAAGGGTTCCAACACCTGATAGAACTACGACATCGGTAGTAGTTACCTGTGCACGCTCTACGCAGTGGAAGGAACATGCATAGGGTTCGATTAATGCAGCTTTTTCAATCGGCATTTCTTTTGGCACCATATATGGAAGAGCTTCTTTGGTTAGTCTTACATATTCTGCCATACCGCCGTTGGTGTTATTTTGAAATCCGAATAAATCATGTTTTTCGCACATCCAATGGCGACCGGTCTTGCAGAATAAGCATTCTCCGCAAGGAACAATTTGCTCGGGACAGATTCGATCACCGATTTTCCAGTTACCTTTTACATTCGATCCCATCTCTACTACAGTACCAACGAATTCATGCCCTGGAATCATAGGTGCTTTTATGTATGCGGGTTGCCCATTACCCCCCCAGAAACTTTCAGCACCTGCAAATGCTTTTGTATCTCCGGCGCAAATACCACATGCCTCTACTTTTAAAATCATTTCGCCATCTCCGGCACTTGGTGTATCTACTATTTCAAAACGATAATCTCCAGGTGCGTATGCAACGATTGCTTTCATTTTTTTGGGTAAATTACTCATAGTTCACTATTCCTTTCTTGATTTGAATTTTTGAAGAGTTTTATGGCTCTTTTGTTTAAGTGGATCATTTAATAATCTAATCATGAATGATTGACTATAAGAGTGATTCTGAAGAGATATGTAAATTACATTTACTTAAGTCAAAATTAGTCTAACTTCAAATTGTAAATGTGTCAATTGTAATAATGCACAAATAAATAGTGTTATATAGTACATATTTTCCTGTATAGCAACCTAAAAATTAATTATTGATTATAAATTATACATATATTTAAATAAGAAAGTGTTCAGATAATTATATCTAAATGAGTTATGTATTAATAAAAAACAAAATTATAAAAAATAGATGAAAATATCAAAAAATGAGAATGTTAAAAATATAACAAAATAAAGCTGATATATACAATTAAAAATAATTCAAAATTACAATGATAATTAGTATAGCAAGAAATATAGTAGGTAAAAATGCACAAAAAAACTTTTGTATTATAGTTTAAAATGTTGGTTGACACAAAATAAAATTATAAGTATACTTAGGTAAATCGATATTACATAACGGGGTATGGATTTATTAGCAAGACATCGGAAATGGGGGTACTAAATTGAATGAAAATATTCTAGAAATGCGAAATATCAGTAAGGTTTTTCCCGGAGTAAAAGCACTTGACAATGTTGATTTTACGGTAAAAAAGGGAGAAGTACATTGCTTGATTGGTGCAAATGGTGCTGGAAAATCTACATTAATGAAGATCTTGTCAGGAGCTTATACAGAGGACAGTGGAGAGATTTTCTTTAATGAAAAAGTATTAAAGCCACATGGAACACAAGAACGTAAAAATGTGGGGATTTCAATTATCTACCAGGAATTGTCTCTCTTTAATGAGCTGACAGTCGCAGAAAATGTTTATATTAATAATTATCCTAAGACAGCCGCAGCTGCTGTAGATTGGAAGAGGATGTATGAGAATACGCAAAAGCTTGCGGATAGTCTGAATATAAAAATCAATGCTAGGGCAAAGATCTCATCCTTAAATATTGGACAGCGGCAGCTTACAGAAATAATGAAGGCACTTGCCTGTGAAGCAAAGCTAATCGTTATGGACGAACCATCCTCTACATTATCCCAGTCTGAATTTGAAATTTTGGTTAAGGTAATTAAAGATTTGAAAGAAAAAGGCATTACTATAATTTATATCTCCCATCATCTTGAGGAACTCTTTATTGTAGGGGATCGAATTACGATTCTGAAAGATGGAAAATTCGTTGTTTGTAAGGGAACTAAGGAATTGGATGAAAATTCCTTGGTGGAGAATATGACAGGAATCAAAATATCTCAGATCGAGACGGAAGAGAAGGAAATACATAAGGTTTCTGATGAAGTAGTTTTGGAACTAAAAGATATGAGCAATTATAAAGTCTCTAACATTAACCTTGCACTTCATAAAGGAGAAGTGATTGGGCTATATGGGCTTGTTGGAGCAGGTAGAACGGAGATTTTGCAGTCGATTTTTGGTCTTGCAGCAATCACTAGCGGGGAAATGCAGATCAAAGGTAAAAAGGTAAGAATTAAAAATACCCAAGAGGCAATCCAGCACGGCATCGGCTTGGCTCCTGAGAATAGAAAAACTCAGGGCTTGGTGTTAATGCTCCCTGTATGGGAAAATATGTCTATGGTGGCAATATCAAAGTTTAAAGAGCGTGGCGGTATTAAATATAAAAGTATTAATAAGGAATGTCAAAAATATAAAGAAAAATTAGATGTGAAGACACCATCCATACAGACGGTTACCCGAAATTTATCCGGAGGAAATCAGCAAAAAGTAATTTTGGCGAAATGGTTGATGAAGGATTGTGATATTCTTCTGTTGGATGAACCAACTCAGGGCATTGATGTCATTGCAAAAGAAGAGATTTACAAACTTGTTCGGGAAATGACTACTATGGGTAAAAGTGTTATCGTGGTATCTTCAGAATTACAGGAATTGCTTAGAATATGTGACAATATCCACGTGATTTATGATGGTAAGCAAATTATGTGCTCAAATAAGGCTTATTTCAATTCGGATCAAATTTTACATGCATCAGTAGTAGGGAGGATTGGATAATGGAACTAAAATTGAATGTTAGAGAAATACTGAAGAAATATAATCTGATTATAATGTTGGTTATATTTATAATCATTTCTGCGGCATTATCTCCTAATTTTTTAACGTTTAACAACTTTTTTAATCTGCTTCAGCAGGCATCAATTCCGGGTATTGTTGCAATCGGTATGACTCTTGTAATTATCCTGGGGGGGATTGATCTATCTGTTGGGTCTGTGCTTGCCTTCTCCGGCATGATTACTTCTATGGTGGTATACCGTTTCACAGGAAATATGCTGGGATTAATTGCCGGTTGTTTGTTAGGTATTGTAGTCAGTGCTCTTATGGGAATGTTTACCGGTGTACTAATTTCAAGATTTCGCTTGCCGGATTTCATTGCTTCTCTGGCTATGATGGAAATAGCAAGAGGCGCGGCTTTGCTTACGACAAGTGGAAATCCGATCTTTGGTTTAGATGAGACTTTCCATATACCAGGTGGAGGCTTTATCTTTGATAAAGTTGCAATAAGCGGTGTTATATGGATTATATTAACTGCAATTGCTGCATTATTATTGAAGTTTACCGTATTTGGCCGTAGTTTATTTGCAATCGGAGGTAATAGTGAAGCGGCGATGCTGTCAGGTATTAAGACAAAGCGAAATTATGCGATTACCTATGTTGCCTGTGCAATCCTTGCAGGTTTGGCTGGTATTCTAACAGCTTCTTGGATGTCAACGGGGCAGCCAACAGCAGGAACCGGATATGAATTAGATGCAATTGCAGCAAGTGTTATCGGTGGTGCAAGCTTAAGCGGTGGAGCTGGCTCTGTTGTAGGAACCTTCGGCGGTGTATTCTTACTTCAGATTATAACGAACATTTTCAATCTGGTAGGCTTGCCATCCTATTATCAAAGAATTGCAAAAGGATTAATTATCATCTTCGCATTATTGCTTAACAAGTATGTATCAAAAGAAAGAAAATGATGCAAAAGCCCGGGCTTTTACATATTAGCTAACGTTCAGCTAGAAGTACGATTAGCACAATAAAATAAGGAGGATGTAAAATGAAGAAAAAGATTTTAGCAGTTCTATTAGGGGTAGCAATGACAATTTCTCTGATAGGGTGTGGAGGTAAAACTAATGAGACTTCACAGACAGAATCAAGTGAAACTAAGGATACCTTTACAATTGGATTTTCTAATTGTTCACAAGATACGCCGTTCTTTGCCAATATGACTCCAATTATTGAGGATTATGCAAAAGGTAAGGATATAAAGGTTGTTTCATTAAATGCGGACAATGATGTTGCAAAACAGAATAAAGATATTCAGGACTTGGTATCACGCGGTATTGATGTACTAATCGTTAATCCGGTAAATGAAGATGGTCCTTCCGCCGGAATTGAAGTATGTAATAAAGCAAACATACCGGTTATTACCGTAGACAAGAACGTGAAAGCAGGTAATGCTGCATGGGTTGGCAGAGATAATAAAGAGATGGGTAGGCAGGTAGGCGAAAGATTGATTGAATTACTTGGCGGCGCAGATGCTGCAAAGGGAACTATCTTGGAAATTCAGGGAACGGCTGGCTCTACAACTATGATGAATAGAAGAGATGGATTTCATGAAGCAATTGAAAAGGCACCAGGCCTAAAAATCGTGGAATCTTCTTACTGTGATTTTGACAGATCAAAAGCAATACCTGCTACACAGGATTTACTGCAGGCTAACAAAGACGTAGTAGCGATTTATGGACATAATGATGATATGGCAATGGGCGCTTCTCAGGTTGTTAAGGAACAGGGCTTCAATAATGTGTTGGTTTGTGGCGTAGATGGATTGATGGAGTCAGTATTAGCAATTAAGGAGGGCAAATATGCCTGCACAGCTTCTAATGACCCTGTTCTTTTGGGACAAACAGCAGTAGATGTAGCAATTGATTTGATGGCTGGCGAGAAAGTGGAAGCCTTTGTTGATGCTGGAACTATTATCATAGATTCTACTAATGTTGATGAGTATGCAGATGAGAGTCTTGATTTTGCAACAATGGTAAAATAAAGCTAAGAAGATAATCGAACGGAGGTTGCAAAATGATTACAAAAAAATTGATAAGAACGATTGATGAGTTACAAGCGATACAACGTCTTGCAACAAATTGTGAAGCTGATGTAGCATTTCATAGTTTGGATAGTTCGATTATTATTGATGCCAAAAGTTACATCGGAATGTACGCATTGAACTTTAAGGAACCAATCCTGGTAGTCTGTGAGGATGCACAATTACATCAAGATATTGCTACCATTGGAGAAACTGTGACTCAGTAATAACGATGATATAAAAGAAGAGGTGGGCACAAATCCTTTTGTGCCTTTATCTCTTCTTTGAAAAGTCTAATTATAATTATAAAAATATGGCACTTAATTATAGAAGTAGTAGATACTAATCTCACGTTTGACAGCTGGAAGAACAAAAAAGTCTGAAAAGCTATGTAAAAAGGGCGTTTCAGACTTTTTGTATTTCATCCTAAAGGTAAGAAAAAACGCTTATCTAATTATAAAAATGTGATAAAAATGTGACACTTGACAATAAAAGTGTTAGTATATATTATTATAATAATAATTAGCTCAATATTAAAATTATTAAAGTTTCTTAATTAGTATAAGTGAAAAATAGTTTACAATCAGATTAATGAAATATGGAGATGAAACATGGATACCAATTTGACTGTTGCGGCATTAAAAGCAAATAATAAAAAGAATATAATAGATTATATCTATCAAAACAAGGAAGTTACCCCACAGGAAATTTCTGAAGATTTGAATTTGAGTCGGCCAACAGTTGCGAATAATTTGAAGGAATGTTTACAGGATAATATAATCTATCAAAAAGGAAATGCAGAATCTACAGGCGGTAGAAAAGCAAAAAGATATGTTTTTAATAATTTGGGGCGAATCACAATCGGGCTGGAGATTCTTAGCGATAGATATGAGATTGTGGCGGTGGATTTATACCTGGAGATGTTAAAATTTGAAAAGGTTATTTATTCATTCTCTCATACGGAGAGTTATTATGATCATGTTTGTGATTCTGTAAATCAATTTATAGAAAGCCTGCAGACAACGAAGGAAAATATTCTTGGAGTAGGAATTGCTCTCCAGGGGCTTATTTCCAGTGATGGAGAAAAGGTAATATACGGAAAAATTTTGGATTGTACAGGTCTAAATATTAGTGAGTTCAACTCTAGAATTCCTTTTCCGTGTACCTTTAATCATGATGCAGAATCGGTGGCCAATGAAGAGCTGTGGTTAGATCCAAAATTGGACAATGCAGTTTTCTTTAATATTCGGGATAATCTGAGTGGTGCTGTAATCATACATGGAGAATTTTTTCGTGGCGGTGATTTGAAAAGCGGTATTTTTGAACATATGACGCTGATTCCTGACGGACGTCCATGTTACTGTGGAAAAAAGGGCTGTGTTAATACATACTGCTCGATCAATGCGCTTCTTAAGCCGGAAGAAAATATAGAACTTTTCTTTAATAAATTGAGAAATAATAATCCGCAAATAAAAAAAAGATGGCTCGGTTATTTGGAACACTTATCTATTACCATCGATAATCTGCATATGTTTATTAACAGTGATGTGATTTTGGGCGGAACCTTATCAAAATATCTTAAAAATGAAGATGTTTTATCACTTCAAAAGATGATCCGTGGTAGGTCTGCTTTTCCTGCCAGTGAATATCGTATTAAAATCAGTAAATGTACAAATCTACCTATTTGTATAGGTGCAGCCATTCCATTTATAAAAAAATACTTAAAAGAATTCTAGGTAATATATAAAAATTTAAAGTTTATTAAAACTGCCTCAAACGATGGTTCATCTTATTTGAGGTACTTTTTTTATGTTAAAGTTCACGGATAAAATCTCTAATAAAAATCCTTAATAAAATTCTTGAAAAAGCTCTTAAAAAATTCTTAAAAAAATTTCTAATATAAAATCCTTTAATAATAATCTCGATTAAAACTTTAATTGAATTTCTTCAATAAGTTCACAGCACATCAAAAAGCTCAAAGCAGTTATTGATTAATAAGTTAATTAATAACGTCAATAATAAGTTCAATAATAAGTTCAGTAATAAGTTTAATAATAAGATCAGTAATATGTTTAACAATAAGTTCTTCAACAAAATTTTAGCTTAATATTAACATCTAACGCAATATATCGTTCACTCAAATAGATAGAATGTATAATATATAACAAAAATTATTAAAAAACATTTAGAAAGAAGAAAATAAACAATAATAAATAACAAAAAAAGAAAAAATACGATTGAAAAGACAACAAAATAATAGTAAAATGAGAGAGTGTGAAAAATATATAATTGGGCAAGACAGTATGATTATAAAAATGAAAAGGAAGGTGTATTTATGGACAATTTAGGACTTCGATTAAAAGCGAATGAAATTCGTAAGGGAATTATAACTGCCGTTTACAGCGGAAAATCAGGACATCCTGGCGGTTCGCTTTCGGCAGCAGATATTTTTACATATTTATATTTTGAAGAAATGAATATTGATCCAAAGGATCCAAAGAAAGCGAACCGAGACAGGTTTGTCCTATCAAAAGGACATGTGGCTCCAGGTCTTTATTCCACACTTGCTTCCAGAGGGTTTTTTCCGGTAGAGGATCTTAAGACATTACGTCATTTAGGCTCTTATCTACAGGGACATCCGGATATGAAGCATATACCGGGAGTGGATATGTCAAGTGGTTCGTTAGGACAGGGAATATCTGCGGCCGTTGGCATGGCACTTTCTGCAAAGCTTAGTAATGATGAATATAGGGTATATACGCTGCTTGGTGATGGAGAGCTGCAAGAAGGTCAGGTCTGGGAAGCGGCTATGTTTGCAGGTCATAGAAAGTTAGATAACCTTGTGGTAGTGATAGATAACAATGATTTACAAATCGATGGACATATTGGGGAGGTCTGCTCTCCATATCCAATTGATGAGAAACTAAAAGCGTTTAATTTTCATGTAATTAATATAGACGGTCATAATTTTGAGGAAATTGCAGCAGCGTTTGCGGAGGCAAAAGCTACTCAGGATCAACCAACCGCAATTATTGCGAGAACGGTCAAAGGAAAAGCTGTCTCATTTATGGAAAATCAAGCCTCCTGGCATGGTACAGCTCCAAATGAGGAACAATATAAGCTTGCAATGGAAGATTTGGAAAGGGTTGGTGAAGTATTATGTCAGAAGTAAAGAAAATTGCAACCAGAGAAAGCTATGGAAACGCATTAGTTGAACTTGGAGCAGAATATGATAATTTGGTTGTTTTAGATGCGGACTTAGCCGCCGCTACGAAAACGGGGCTGTTTAAAAAAGCATATCCGGAACGTCATATTGATTGTGGTATTGCAGAATGTAATATGGTTGGTATAGCAGCTGGGTTGGCAGCCACAGGGAAAATTCCATTTGTTAGTTCGTTTGCTATGTTTGTTGCAGGACGTGCTTATGAGCAGGTTCGTAATTCAGTGGGTTATCCTCACTTAAATGTAAAAATAGGAGCAACCCATGCAGGTATTACGGTAGGAGAAGATGGAGCTACGCACCAGTGTAATGAAGATATTGCTTTGATGAGAACAATTCCCGGAATGGTAGTGATAAATCCGGCCGATGATATCGAAGCAAAGGCAGCAGTAAAAGCAGCAATGCAACAGGAAGGGCCGGTTTATTTGCGCTTTGGAAGACTTGCAACACCTGTAATTAATAATAGAGAGGATTATGTGTTCAAACTTGGAAAAGGTATTACAATAAGAGAAGGCAAGGATTTGACAATTATTGCAACTGGTCTATGTGTGGCACCAGCTCTTGAAGTTGCTGAAGTTATGGCAAATGAAGGGGTTGATGTGAAAGTGATTAATATTCATACAATAAAACCCCTGGATGAAGAATTAATTATCAAAGCTGCAACAGAAACCGGGAAAGTAGTTACCGTAGAAGAGCATTCTGTAATTGGCGGACTTGGAAGTGCGGTATGTGATGTTCTATGTACATATGCTCCAGCACCGGTTTTAAAAATAGGTATTGAGGATACATACGGTGAGTCTGGTTCAGCTGTAGAGCTGATTCGGAAATATGGTTTGGATAATCAGGGCATTTACGGAAAGATAAAAGCCTTTATTAGTTAGTGGTAGAAGGAGCGTAAATCATATGAATAATCTTTTGATTGCACAATCAGGGGGACCAACGGTTGCAATTAATGCAACTCTTGTGGGAATTATACAGGCAGCACAAACGAATACAAAGATAGATAATATATATGGAGCCAGGAATGGAATTCAGGGAGTTTTTCAGGAAAATTTTATAGATTTAAACGAAAAGATAAAGAATTCAGACGATGCAGAGCTTCTTTGCCAGACACCAGCCGCAGCACTGGGATCTTGCCGTTTCATCTTGGAGGATTACAAGAATAATAATGGGAATGATGTTACAGAAGAAATGATTCAATATTTAAAGCCGTTGATCCAAGGAGAAGTTACAAAAAGATATAAAAATGGAATACCCATACATATGGTTTTGTAAAGGAAGGTTGCGCCACTATACGATTGTAACTAGTAGCAACATTCAGAATTGTTTTATTGCGGAGACAGGAAACTGGCAAAGAAACATGCTTGAAAAAATAGAAGGAGTATTTTAGTGCTGTGTGTCCGTTGTTGGGCCGGGATTGTATGAATCCCTCTCAATTATTGACACACAGCTTTTTATGGAGAAGTGCTGTAACAGTGGCTGATATAGTACGTGAATCAAGATAATTCTATGGCTTTCAGTAGATTAAATATTGGGAGAAAGTTCTACCGCAATCCCGTTGTCTTTATAACACGACATTACATCAGGGTCAATTTGCATATTTGTAATGAGTAGATCAATATCTTGAGAAGGACAAAAGCTTGCAAGGGAGATACGTTCTAATTTTGTATGATCTAACAAAGCAATACAACGACGAGAGTGAAGAAGCATTTCCTTTTTTAAATTCGCTTCATACATATTAAAATCAGTCAAGCCTTCTTTTAATGTGAATCCATGGGCTGATACAAAGGAAGTATCCGCATTAATATGGTTTAACAATTCACAACCGAGTAATCCTTCGGTACAGCCTGAGTTTTTCGTAACAATACCACCAATAAAAATAACAGTAATGTTTGGCATATCTTTTAAGGCAAGCATCGTATAGATACCATTTGTAACTACGGTAAGTCTAGAAAAACAATCTAGCTTTCTGGCAACAAAAAGAGCCGTGGAACTCGCATCTAGGATAATGCACTGACCTTCCTTAATGTGACTAAGTGCCATATTGCTGATGGCTTCTTTTTCTTTACGGTTTTTTACTTCCCGCTCACTAAAGGGATAGGTGTCTTGCGGTTTTTGAAGGTTTGATGGCAGTAAGGTAGCTCCACCATGAGTTTTTTGTATCAATTTATCTTTTTCAAGTTTGTTTAAATCGTTTCTGATTGTTGCAGAAGAAACTCCTAATAACTCACATAATTCATTGGTTGTAACATGCCCATTAGTTGCGATATGTTTTAAGATTCTGTTATGTCGTTCGATCGCTAACATAGTTTTATCATCCTTTCATTCATTAGGTACAGTTTAATCGAAAAAATGGGAAAAAGCAATAAAAAATGGTTTAAAAAAAGAAAATAAGCAATCGAAATCCATAAAAATAATTGAAAAAAGAATATAAAAATAGTAAAATATAAAAGTTAATAATAAAAAATAAAATATATGGTACATAGTGGTGGAAATGTGCAAGAGAACAAAAGAAACTCATAAAATGTGTTTCTTTGGGTTCACTCGAAGGTATGTGTGAAGAGAATGATAAGAAGATTACAGCATTGTGTTAGAAAGCATTTTCATAAGATAAGTCTTAGTAAATTAAAAAATATAAGTTTAGTCCAAAAGATTACATGGATCATAACCTTGGTTTTAATTGTACCCATTGGGGTTGTTTGCATTTTTTACTATAGAGAATTCCAAACGTCCCTTTTAAATGATGCCAACAATAAATTGAAAGAAACCTTAACTTATATGGAAACTTCCATGAATACGAATTTAGATACCATTGATGCGGTAATCCATGAGCTTAATTACCGACAAGAATTTTCCTATTTTTTAGATGAAAAAAATATGTTAAGTGAAAGGGAACAAACTTATTATATTTCCAGTGTGCAAGGAGAGCTTATTAATATACGATATTTGTATCCGAATAAGTTCTATTATATTGCTGTTTTTTCGTCCAATACCCAAGTTGAAGATAAATTTGAAAGGCAATATAAATTAGAAGATTTGAAAAAAAAGCCATATTACAAGGAGATTTTAGATGCCTCGAATAGCATGAGCTATGGTATGGTTCGAAACTCAGAATTTAAATCCTCTAATATTAATGTTAAAGATCTGAATCTGGATAAAAAAGGGATTCAAGTTTTGCCTATCTATCTGAAAATCTACAATCTTTCTACCAAACAAATAGTTGGCGTGATAGAAGTTGATATGGAAATTACTAAATTAATAAAAGAAGAGAATTTGCCTGTGACGGAAACGATGGCAGATTATTTATTGTTCGATCAAAACAACCAAATGATTTATCAAACAGGAACCTTTAAGACGGCAGACTTCGTGAATCTAACGTTTAAAAATGAGAAAGATATTGTGGATTACAAAATTGGAAATAAAACTTATCTGCTTGCCTATAGTCGTTGTGGGAATACGGGGCTTATGAGGGCTGTGATCATTGCAAAACATAATGTACTCGCTTATTCCAATAGTATCATTGTTAATGTTATTCTGGTTGCCATAAGTAGTATGTTAATTGTATTTGTGTTAATTTATTGGATTATTAAGAAAATGCTAAAGAGACTAGTGGTTTTAGATGAGATGATGGCTAAGATTGAAGGCGGAGATTTTGACGTTTCCATTCAAGATAATGGGGAAGCTGATGAGATTGCGCGTATTAGTAGATCTTTTAATCGAATGGCATCTCGCCTTCATTCGGTGCTGCGTTCTGCCATTGAGAAAGAAAAGGCACAAAAAGAGGCAGAGCTAAAAGCGCTGCAGGCACAGATTAATCCTCATTTTCTTTATAATACCTTGGAAAATATGAGGATGCAATGTGAAATGGATGAATATCAAAATTTAGGGGATAACCTTGCTGCGTTAGGTGATCTATTCCGTTACAGCATTAAATGGGGAAGTAACCAAGTACCCTTTGAGCTGGAATGGGCTAATTTGGAGAACTATATCTCAATTATGAAGATGCGCTTTGCTGAGGATATGACCTGTATTATGGAGTGTGAGGAGCATATTGGAGATATTATCGTGCCAAAACTGTTGCTGCAACCATTAGTGGAAAACAGCTTTAACCATGGTTTTCGTGGCAACTTCCCACCCTGGAGGATTACCATACGAGCCTTTCGACAAATGGATAAGCTAATCATTGAGATAGAAGATAATGGTTCAGGAATCAGAGAGGAGCGGCTTCAGCAAATCTGGCAGGCGATGGAGGAAAAACGACCCATTGAGGCTTCTGAGCGAGACAGAAATTCAATCGGGATTATCAATGTGCAGCAGAGATTAGATATGATATGCAAGGAAGGTAGTAAAATAGAAATTAGTAGTAAGGTAAAAGTCGGAACTAAAATTGTAATTACCATAATATTGGAGGAAGAGTAGTATGTTTAAAATATTAGTTGCTGATGATGAGAGATTTATTCGCAAAGGTATAATATCAATTTTAGAACGCGATTTGGAGGAGAAAGTGGAATGCTTAGAAGCCAGAAATGGACAAGAGGCGCTGGAGATTGCGAATACAGAGAATCCCAATCTAATTGTGACTGATATTAGTATGCCTGGCTTAGATGGATTGGAGTTTATTAAATTACTAAAAGAGACAAACAACTCTGCTCAGGTTATTATTTTATCCGGTTATGAGAATTTTGACTTTGCCAGAAAAGCAATTAAGCTTGGCGTAAAAGAATATGTAATGAAACCCATTAAAAAACGAGAATTCTTAGAACTGATTCGCAGCTATGTCTCTGATATAAAAACGGTTCAGGCTCGTACGAATGATGAAATAATTAGAAACATTGAGAATAATAAAATTATGGAGCAAATAAAGCATGATCTCTTAGTAGGTTTATTAAATTGTCCCAGTAGTGAGGAAGCAGAAAAGTATCTGGTTAAATTAAAATCCTTAGGCATTTATTTTCAGTCGATGTTATTTGCATGTGCACTTGTCCAATATCATGTAAATGAAGAAAATGTTGACTATTTGGATTTTGCTGTAGCAAATATATTAGAGGAATATATCAATCTTCATCAAGGAAATGGTTCGGCCTTTATTGTAAAATATGACATAGGAAAGGCTGTTGTTATCTTTGAAGGGGCAGACCAGAATCAATTACAGGAACCTAAGAAGAAACTACTTAGAAAAGTGGGACAACTAATTAAGGAATATTACCAGATTAACGTATTTATTGGACTCGGTGATGTGGCATATGATTTGGTGCACCTGCATACCTCCTTACGACATGCTTTGTTTGCAGTAGATTTTAAAATATATGGAGGTGGCGATAATATCGAAGTATATTCAGAGATCGATAGAGGTTCGGAATATAAAAATATCGGACTTGAAAAAATATTAATCTCCCTGGAAACCGCCAATGCAATCCAAGCCGCAAATTTCTTTGACCGATTCATCCAAGAACCGAAATCCAGATCTGCTCTACGTGCAATGAAAAATGCATATCTGGAGTATCAAACTAGGATGGAGAAAGCTGCTGCACATTTACAATACCTAGAATCAAAGCCCAACCTTACTGTCAGAAATTTTAATGATTTGTGGAGCTTTCTGGATTTAAAGAGGGAGGTAAAGGATGGTATTCTACAACTGCAGGAAGTTTTTCAAAATGGTGGATTAGATAGTTCCAATTTAAAGCTGAGAGCAGATATTGTTAGGTACATACAGAATAACATAACCAATGAATTGGATTTAAATATTGTAGCTGAACATTTTTCAAGAACTCCTGGGTATATCAGCACGTTATTTAAGAAAGGAATGGGGGGAGGTTTTAATGCCTACATAACCAATGAGAGAATTAAGATAGCGAAATCTCTATTAAAAGATAGTACTGTCCCCATTCAACAGATTGGCGAACTATGTGGGTACCCTAATTCCAAATATTTTTCGGTTGTTTTTCGAAAAGTGACTGGAGAAAGCCCAAAAAGTTATAGGGAATACCACTAATGAAAAAGAAAAGGCTAAACTGCCTGTAATATCAAAACGCTAGAGCTTTTTGCCCTAGTGTTTTTTATTGCAATTTGTGAGATGATTTCGTGTTTATGATAAAAGCTTATATCATAATTGAAACCTTTTCATCAATTATTGAACCTTTTATCAGGAGTAGAAACTGTATAATGAAGATACAAACAAGTGAAAAGCTTAAAGATACAAATAAGTAAAAGACATATAGGAAGGGGTAAACGATTTGAGTCTGTTGGAGATGAAACATATTGAGAAGAGTTTTCATTCGGTCAAGGTGCTAAATGACATCCAATTTTCATTAAAAGCCGGTACAGTACATGCATTGATGGGCGAAAATGGCGCTGGAAAGTCGACTATGATGAAAATACTAGCTGGTGTTTATAAAAGTGATGGCGGAGAAATCTATATTGACGGTAAAAAAGTTTCCATAGATTCTCCAAAGGATTCGCAGGAGTTAGGGATAGCGATGATACATCAAGAATTATCCTCCATTCCTCAAATGACAGTAGCAGAAAATATATACCTAGGTAGAGAACCTGGTTCAAAGCTCTTTATGAGTTATACAGAAATGTATAAACAGACAGCACAGTTATTGGAAAGCTTGCACGTACATATTAATCCTAAAGTTAAGATTGGAACCCTAAAGGTTGCAGACCAGCAATTAATAGAGATCGCAAAGGCGATATCCTTTAATGCAAATATTATCATCATGGATGAACCAACCTCGGCTATCACAGATAAAGAGGTAGAGAACCTGTTTCATATCATTCGGGCACTGAAAGAACAGGGTAAAGGAATCATCTATATCTCCCATAAGATGGATGAAATCTTTCAGATAGCAGATGAAATTACTGTCCTAAGGGATGGTGCCTATATTAATTCCTGGCAAGCAAAAGACATTGATAATTCGATTCTAATCAAGAATATGGTGGGCAGAGAGTTAAACGAAGTTTATCCCAAAATTAAGGTTCCCATCGGAGAGACTCTATTAGAGGTGAAAGATTTCTCTTTAAAAAATAAGTTCGAGAACATCAGCTTTGATGTAAAAAAAGGAGAAATACTTGGTTTTGCAGGTTTGGTAGGTGCAGGACGAACCGAAATTATGAATTCGCTTTTTGGATTGACGCCCCCTGATACCGGAGAAATTAGGATGGATGGTAAAGCTATTACGATTAAAAAGCCACAAGATGCAATTGGATATGGAATTGCCTACGTGACAGAAGATAGAAAAAATGAGGGTCTGATTCTTCAAATGGGTGTGGGACAAAATATCACATTAGCTTCCATGAAAGAGTTACAAAAACTATTAATCAAAGCCAAGGAAGAAAGAAAAGTCATCCTGGAACAAATTAAGACACTAAGAGTAAAGGTGAATCATCCCAAGCAATTAGCCTCCTCTTTGTCCGGTGGAAACCAACAAAAGGTGGTATTAGCAAAATGGATGATGAAAAATCCTAGATTACTGATTCTTGACGAGCCGACCAGAGGAATTGATGTGGGTGCGAAAGCAGAGATATACAAATTGATGTGTGAGTATGTGGACAAAGGAAATTCAATTATAATGATATCCTCAGAAATGCCCGAAGTAATGGGCATGTCAGATCGGATTATTGTATTAAGCAATGGACAGTTTGGCGGCGAATTATGCCGCGAAGAATTTAAACAGGAAAAAATCATGAGTTGTGCTGTGTCGAAAATATAGAGATAGAATGGGGAGTGATCATAAATGGATACAATCAGAAATGTACAGAAGAAAATAAACCCAAAGCAGATGCTTTCGCAATATGGAACTCTATTTGGATTAGTAGCAATCGTAATTATAATATCAATAATGAAACCAAGGTTTCTTGCAATTGATAATATACTGAACCTATTACGTCAAACGTCAATCAATGGATTGTTAGCAATTGGAATGACTTACGTAGTGCTAACAGGCGGAATCGATTTATCAGTAGGATCTATTGTTGGTGCTTCGGGTATGTTTGCAGCGCTGGTGGCAAAAAGCGATTATAATCTGCCCTGGTATGTCGCAGTACTCGTAGGTTTTAGTGTTGGATTGCTGCTTGGTACGTTAAACGGTGTTATTGTTTCATACCTAAAAGTTCCTGCCTTTATCGCAACGCTAGGCATGTTAAGTATTGCAAGAGGTGTAACTTATATGGCAAGCGATGCCAGACCGGTACCAGGACTCAGTGAAGGCTTCTTGAAAATTGGTGGTGGAAGCATTGGAGCGATTCCCATTCCAGTTGTCCTCTTAACCATTGTATTAGTAATTTGCTATATCTCGCTATATAAACATCGATATGGCAGATATGTATTTGCTACCGGTGGGAATGCAATGGCTGCAAGAGTTTCCGGTATCAAGGTGAAAAAGATTGTTTGTTCCGTATATATGATATCCGGCTTGTTAGCAGGTCTGGCTGGAGTAATCCTAACCTCTCGTGTGACTTCAGGCTTAGCACAAAGCGGACAAAATTATGAAACAGATGCTATTGCGGCAGCAGTAATCGGTGGAAACAGCTTAGCAGGCGGACGTGGACGTTTATGGGGTACTATCGTTGGCTTCTTAATCATTGGTGTTATGAATAATGGACTTGATATGATGGCGGTTTCTTCTTATTGGCAGTTGGTTATCAAAGGAAGTATCATTATTATTGCTGTTATGCTCGATTCTTTGAATGAAGCGAAATCATGATAGATGATTCGTTCAGAATAAACAATTTTAAATAGGAGGAAAAAGGTATGGAGGTATTTAGAAAAGGGGTTGCCACATTATTAATCGTTATGATGATAGTGGGTTTCGCAGGGTGTTCTAATAGTGGCAAAAAGGAAGCAGCGGAAAGTACAAGTGCATCAACAGAAGAATCTACAAAAGCAGGTGCGGATAAAGAAGGTGACAAAAAGATTGTTCTTGGTATGACACTCTATAGCTTGAAAAATGAATTTACAGTACGTCTTGCAAATGCAGCAACTGCCAAAGCAGAAGAACTTGGAGTGGAATTAAAGATCTATGATGGTAACTATGACCCTAGTACACAAATCAGTCAAATTGAGACAATGATTTCCGATGGCGTTGATGGAATTATCTTAAATCCTCAAGATGCAGAAGCCCTTTCTGTGGGGGTTGATAAAGCAGTTGCAGCCGGAATTCCTGTTGTTGGTGTAAATACCCGTGTTCAAAGTGATAAATTAACAAGTTATGTTGGATCTCAGGACGTCTATGCAGGTGAGCTTGAAACTCAGTTTATGGTGGATTTGGTTGGTTCTAAATTTAATACCGTTATCATTGAAGGACCACTTGGACAATCTGCGCAGATTGAACGTCGTCAAGGCATTCAAAATGTTATAGATAAAAATCCAGAGATTAAAGTTCTTGCAGAAAAAACAGCAAATTGGTCAAGATCGGAAGCAATGACGATCATGGAAAACTGGTTGAATGCTTTTGATGATATTGATGCAGTCATTGCGGAAAATGATGAAATGGCTCTTGGTGCCAGAGAAGCGATCAAAGCGAAAGGCTTAGATATCCCTGTAATAGGCGTAGATGGTATAACGGATGCTTTAAATGCTGTTGAAAGCGGTGAAATGGTAGCAAGTATATTCCAGGATGGAGCAGGACAGGGAAGTAAAGCAGTAGAAGTTTTAGTGAATGCGGTGAATGGTCAAGCTGTTGATAAAGAATACTGGATTGATTTTGAACCGGTTACAAAGGACAATGTAGCAGAATTTAAATTAAGAGCCCAATAGTGAATTACTCACCACTGAATCTACGATTTGAAGTGAGGAATTTTTGGCTTAGCAAGCTAATGCGTTTGTCATGAACGATATGGGGCAAATTTGAAAAATTTGCCCCATAAAAAAAGATTAGGGAGGAAATCATATGTTGCCATATTATGGAGCAGATAAAGATTTTTCATTAAAAGATAAAACAGCAATTGTTACAGGTGGTGCAGCCGGTATAGGTTTAGCCACAGCTAAATTCTTTGCAGAAAAAGGTGCTAATGTGGTATTGGCAGATCTTAATCCGAATGCTGATGCCATTGCAAAAGAGCTTTCGAAGAATTGTATTGGAGTAGCAGGTGATATAACAAATAATGAATATCGACAAAACGTAATAAACGAAACGATAAAAAGATTTGGAGTCATTGATATTTTAATCAATTGTGCAGGTATCGTTGCTTTGGATAATGCAGAGGTTCTAAGCGAAACTATGTGGGATAAAACGATGGAAATAAATGTAAAGGCTTCATTTATGATGGCTCAGGCGGTAGGTAAATATTTGATTGATAATAATCGTCCTGGTTCCATTGTAAACATGGCGTCTCAAGCAGGAGTGATTGCGTTGGATAAGCACGTCGCATACTGTGCAGGCAAAGGTGCAATTATAGCGATGACTAAGGTTATGGCTTTGGAATGGGGCAAATATGGCATCCGTACTAATTGTGTTTCTCCGACAGTTGTGTTAACAGAACTTGGTAAGAAAGCATGGTCCGGAGAAGTAGGGGAAGCATTTAAAAAAGAGATGCCTTCGGAACGTTTTGCAGAGCCGGATGAAATCGCAGGTGTAGTTGCATTTTTGTGTAGCAATGCAGCAGGAATGATAACAGGGCATAACCTGCTGGTGGACGGCGGATTTACGATAAAGTAAATAATAGATTATTGTGCTGCTTTGTGACTGACGGTGTAAAGTAGCAGAAATAAGTGACGCCGTCAGAGACAGGAGATTATATGCAACGTATCTTAAACAATCCAGATAACATAGTAGATGAAATGTTAAAGGGCTTTTTGAAAACCCATAGTGATATTGTAGAAAAAACTGATAACCCTCGCGTCGTGAAAGCAGTTCAGTCTCCAGAGAATCGAGTCGGAGTGGTTACGGGCGGTGGTTCTGGACATAAACCAGCGTTTATCGGATATGTCGGAAAAAATCTATGTGACGCAGTAGCGGTTGGTGAGATTTGCTCTTCACCTACAGCGGCAGCTTTTTTAGATGCATTTCGGGCAGCAGATGGTAAAAAAGGAATTGCATGTTTATATGGAAATTATTCCGGAGATAACATGAATGTCAAAATGGCAGTAAAAATGGCAAAAAAAGAAGGAATTGAAGTAAAAACAGTGGTTGCGAATGATGACGTAGCATCAGCACCGAAGGATCAGAGAGAAAAACGCCGTGGTGTAGCTGGCGAAGTATTGATGTGGAAGGTGGGAGGTGCAAAGGCTTCTCAAGGTGCAGCTTTGGATGAAGTTATTGCAGCAGCGCAAAAGGCAATCGATCATACCAGAAGTGTTGGTATCGGATTAACTCCTTGTACCCTACCGGCAGTGGGTCATCCTAACTTTGAGATTAAAGCAGGAACCATGGAAGTGGGGATTGGACATCACGGTGAGCCCGGTATTGCAGTTTGTGAATTAGAATCAGCCACCGGGATGGCAAAACGCATGGTAGATATTGTTATTCCGGACTATCCTTTCGTCGAAGGGGATGAAGTGGTCGTTTTAGTATCCGGTCTTGGAGCAACTCCGGTGATGGAATTATATGTCCTCTATGATGAGATCGATGAATTGTTAAAAGGAAAAGGAATTAAGATACACCGTGCTTATGTCGGAAACTATTTTACTTCTCTGGAAATGATGGGTGCTACGTTAACAGTAATGAAATTAGATGAAGAGTTAAAAGAATTAATTGATTTGCCGGCAAATAGCGTGGGATTAAAACAGTTTTAAGGAACGGAGGCAGGAGGATGAGTATATTTAGAAATATAGATGGGAAACCTGTTTTGCTGCGAATGGTAAAGGCAATCCAAGATAATAAAGCGTACCTTGGTGAAGTGGATGGTTTAATTGGCGATGGTGACCATGGTATGAATATGAATAAAGGATTTTCCGTTTTTGAAGCTCGTTTTAAAGACAAAGAGTTTACATTTTCGGAAGGATTAGAGGAACTTGGAATGATTCTACTCAATGAAATTGGTGGCTCTATGGGACCAATCTATGGAACCATATTTATGGAGATGGCTGAATCAGCTAAAGAATTAGAAAACATTTCACTTGAAGACTTCGGAAAGATGTTAACGGCAGGTCTGGAGGGCTTGTATGGTATTGTAGATGCGAAGGTTGGTGATAAAACCTTAGTAGATACGTTATCACCGGCAGCTGATACAATCTTAGCAGCTGCAAAAGAGGGCAGTGATTATAGGAAAGCGTTAGAAGAAATGAAAAAGGCTGCTGAACTAGGTAGAAATTCTACGAAGGATATGGTTGCAAAGTTTGGTCGCTCCAGCCGCTTAGGAGAACGATCAAGAGGAGTCTTGGATGCAGGAGCAACATCTTGCTGTATTATTCTGATAGCCATGGCTGATGAAATTGGTGAAGTTTTGGTTTAAGGTTACATAATAAAATATGATTGCTGCATAAGAATGAAAGGGTTGATTGTATGAAGTTGGCAATTGGTTGCGATGAAGCTGCTTATGGCTTGAAGGTTGAAATTATAAAGCAGTTAAAGGCAAAGAACATAGAATATCAGGATTTCGGTGCTGAAGCAGGTACAGTTGTACTATATCCGGATGTGGCGGTAGCTGTGGCTGAAGCAGTAGCAAAAGGTAATTTTGAAAGAGGGATTTTAATGTGTGGTACAGGAATTGGAATGGCTGTTGCAGCGAATAAAGTTCCTGGAATTAGAGCAGCAGTTTGTCATGATCCTTATTCTACGGAACGATCCAGAAAAAGTAATAACGCGCAAATTATGTGTATGGGTGAACGAGTTATTGGTGTTGAGCTGGCCAAATATCTTGTGGACATCTGGTTGGACAGTGAATTTTCCGGTGGTGGTTCCATACCGAAAGTGGATCGAATAATGGAATATGAGCAGTCTAAGTTAAAACATAGCTAAGCTTTACTATCCATCTAAATGAAGCATAAAGAGTGCATAATGAAGAGCAAGATCATTTGACAGTGGTCTTGCCCTTTTGCTATGTGCTCGGTGGACAAACACGCCATGCTGCATTTCCTTAAAAGACAGTCAAAATTATGAGTTCAATAAACTTTAATTTAATTTTAAGTATTTGAGTGCAAAACTTCACACTGTCTTAATAAAAAAATGTTATAATGAGAATATAAATATTTCAAAATATTTATTCGGCTAAAAATAAGGAAATAAAATTTATATATTAAGGTGGTAAAATAAAATATGCATACTGGAGCAAAACAGATGGAAGAACAAGAACATATTGAAAACTCAGGAAAAAGTAAATATAGTGAAAAGAAAAATATATATTTCTTATTAACTCCGAAGGCCTCAGTGGAGATTATATATGATCATTATACCTTACGACAGGGGCTTGAAAAAATGAGATATCATGGATATACTGCTATTCCTGTTGTTTCGAATAACGGAGATTATATTGGAACAGTTAGTGAAGGTGATTTTTTAAGACATATGATTGAAAATAATACATATTCTATAAAATCACAAGAGGAGTATTCGATCTCTGATATTATCCGACAAGGCTGGAATCCTGCTGTTAAAATTGACACCACGATGGAAGAATTGCTCCTGCGTGTTATGGAACAAAATTTTATTCCGGTTATTGACGACCGGGAAAAGTTTGTAGGAATTATAACTCGAAAAGACATATTGAAGTATTATTACAATATTCTAAAGCTAATATAAACAGGAGTAGGAGAAAGCATATGCCGGATCAGAAATGTCAGGAAGAGTATATACGAAGAATTCATAAAGTGCAGGATTACATCAATCAGCATTTAGGACAGGCTCTGTCCATTGAGGAGCTTGCTAATGCCGCCGGGTTTTCCAAATATCATTTCAGCCGTATTTTTCAGGGCATATTACAGGAGCCGTTGGCTCATTACGTGAATCGGATTCGAATGGAGAATGCACTGTTTCTGCTGGCACATCGGGCGGATAAGAATATGACAGATATTGCTTATGAGCTTGGACTTTCCGATTCAGCTGTGTTTTCCAGGGCATTTAAGAAGTATTATGGTATCAGTCCAAAAGAATACCGGAAGGAATATAGCAAGAATTGCAAAGAATCTTTTTTATTGTCTGAGTACAATAAGGACACAGCAAAGAAAGAATGGAAAGGCAATCCTTTTCCCGTAACCGGGCAGATTACGATAGAAAATCTAAAGGAGACACAGGTTGCCTATGTTAGACACACAGGCACTTATGAGACATTAGCGAAAGAGTATGCGGGACTATTGGAGACATTGCTTGCACATGCAAAGAAACAGAATTTTTTTATAGGTGATCAAAACTGGGTACTCGCCATGTATCATGACAATCCTGAATTCGGAGAGGAAAGCCAGTTCCGTACCAGTATATGTCTGACGGTGCCAGAGGACATTCATATTCAGGAAAAAGGAATCCTTGGCAGGATGAAATTGGAAGGCGGTCTGTATGCAGTCGGACATTTTCAAATTCAGCAAGAGCAGTACAGCGACGCCTGGAATTACATGTATCAGGAGTGGATCATGGGCAGTGGCTATGTACCGAGAAATTACGATCCCTTTGAAGTATATTGCAATGATCCGTATGCTAATGAGAGTCATATCCATGAGGTGAACATCTATGTTCCCATTGAGCCCATTCATTTCTAACCTGCTGCAAATCGATTCAGAGGTGAGCATATGGAAGAAATCAAGATTCAAGGAGCACGAATTCATAATCTGAAAAATATTAATCTTACAATTCCCAAACGTCAGCTGGTGGTCATTACCGGCATCAGTGGTTCTGGCAAATCCAGTCTTGCATTTGATATCCTGTTTGAAGAAGGCAAGAACCAGTATCTTAGATCCATTGGAATTCTGGCCGGATTAGATAACGAGGATCGGTTCGATACTCTGGAAGGAATCGGACCAACTGTGGCGGTCCGTCAGAATACAATCAGACAGAGTAATCTCCGATCTACGGTTGGTACAAAGACCGGAATTCTAAACCAGCTGGCTCTTATTTATGCCAGTGATGGAAGAGCCTTGGAGGGGCAGAAAGAACAACTCTCCCCAGGCTCCTTTCTCTATACCACGGCCGATGGCATGTGCATTAGCTGCCAAGGCAGAGGTTCTTATTATGATATCAATCTAGAACAATTAATTCCAGATAAAACAACAAGCCTTTTGGAGGTCTATGAGAGTCTCCAGGTAACAACAGGCTTTTTACGAATTTTGAAGAAGAAATACGAGAGGTATTTTGAGACCCCATTCTGGGAGCTTCCAGAAGATATTCAAGCAGAAGTGGTCTATGGAACCTATGACAATGGAAAACAAAGCTATTGCCTGGAGCGAATTCTAAGAAATTCATTTGAAAAGGGCGAGGATGTGGAGGAGGTCTATGCAAAGACCATCTGTCCGGACTGTCAGGGGGAGCGGATCGGCGAAGAAGCAAGGAAAGTGTTTCTTGGCGGAAAGAAGATTGGTGAGCTTGGACAGCTGACACTGGCTGGTCTTCTCCTCTTCCTAAATGAACTACCGGAGGAAGAGCTATCTCAGTTTGGTAAGAACGTAACAAAGAATGTGAAGGAGACATTAAGACAGCTGATCCGGTTTCGCTTAGGACATCTGACGCTTTACCGGGAGATGGCTTCCTTAAGCGGTGGCGAGGTTCAGCGCATTTTTCTCAACCTTCATCTGGAGTCCAGACTTGATTCCCTGATCTATGTCTTTGACGAACCGACGGCGGGATTACATCCCTCGGAGAAGCTAATGCTTAGTCAGTATCTTTCCGGCAAACGCTTGATGCCGGAGAGGACGGTAAGAAAGTATACTTTTGATGATAAGGACAGTCTTATCCTGGAACATGTCAATACCCATTCTTTAAAGGACTTAACAGTAGTATTTCCGCTTCATGCTATGGTTGGTATTGCCGGATTATCCGGAAGCGGTAAGAGTTCTCTCACCACAGAAACCCTTTTAAAGCGTCTTACAAGTGCAGGAAATGATAAACAGGCAATCGCGGGGAAATATGGTAATGCATTCGGCATAGCAGGAGCAGAACGGATTAGCGGTTTTACAAAGATTTCTCAGGAACCGATAGGAAGAAATGCCAATTCAACTCCCGCCTCTTATATTGGTATCTGGGATAAGATTCGAGAACTTTTTGCAGAGCAGCCGGAAGCGAAAATACGAAATATGAACGCCGGATATTTTTCATTTCATTCCAAAGGAGCGTGTCAGGACTGCGGCGGCAGTGGTTATGAAAGGATCTTTCTGACATCAGATTTTTCCGTAGATAAGCGCTGTCAAACCTGTCAGGGTAAGCGGTTTAAGGAAGAAAGCCTTTCCATAGATTATCAGGGAAAAACGGTTGCCGATGTGTTAGAGATGAGCATTGCAAAGGCTATTTCATTCTTTGAAGATCACAATAGCATTGTAAGACCACTGTGTATTTTAGAGGAGATGGGCATGGGGTACTTAACACTTGGTCAGCCATCCCCTTCTTTAAGTGGTGGTGAGGCACAAAGGGTGAAGCTTGCCAAAGAGCTGGGACGGCAATCAAAGGGCAATATGCTTTATGTGCTGGATGAGCCAACGACCGGACTGAGTCTATATGATACGGCATTGCTGCTAAAGCTATTAGACAGGCTGGTTACCGGTGGCAATTCAGTGATTGTTATTGAACATAATGTAGAGGTTTTAAAGAACTGTGATTACATCATTGAACTTGGCCCGGAGGGTGGGGATAAAGGCGGTGAAATTATTGCCAAAGGAACACCGGAGCAGCTGAGAGTCAATCCGAAATCCAAGACAGGGAAGTATCTTGTGTAAATTTAAAATCTGTTTATGACAAGTGGTCGGCTTGCACATTCAGCATGTTAGAATCGGAAGGGTTGAAGCTTTGGTAAGAAAGGGTCTAAAATTTGAAAATAGTATTGAATATTTGATAAGGATACTTTGAAGCTTAGATAAGGAAGTGCCTTTTAATAAAGAAGGAGATTTATGGAACGAAGAAAGCAGATATGGTTAGAAAAGTTAATTTACAGCAGCTATAACAACACTACTGGCATTATTGTACTTAAAAACGGCAAAACAGTATATGAAAGATACTTTAATGAATATACTGCCGCTGACGCAGTTCATATAGCATCGGTAACAAAAAGTATTTTTTCTGGCTTGATGGGTATCGCAATAGAGAAGGGGCATATCAAAAGTTTAGACCAGAAAGTATTGGAGTTTTTTCCGGATTATATTATTAATAATGGTGAAAAGACGATACAAAGTGTCACGATTAAGAATATGCTCACTATGACGGCTCCGTATAAATATAAGACGGAACCATATGAAAAGTTTTTTGCCAGCGATAACTGGATCAATACAGCACTCGATTTATTAGGAGGGAAAGAGCAGGTAGAACAATTCACATACTCCGGCATCGTAGGAACACATATTTTATCTGGAGTTCTTTTGAAAGCAACTGGACAATCTGTCTTTGATTTCGCAGCAGAAAATTTATTTTCGCCATTAGAAATTCATGTTAAGCACAATATGGTGTTACACAATAAAGAAGAGCGGCTCGCTTTTTTCGAAGCTAAAAAGGTGAGCGGCTGGGCTGCTGACCCGCAAGGACTTAATACTTCAGGCTGGGGCCTTACCTTGACACCCCGGGATATGGCTAAAATAGGTCAAGTGTATTTAGATGCAGGAAGATGGAAGGAGAAACAAGTCATACCGGAATGGTGGATTAATGAGAGTACGAAGGAACATAGTAGGTGTAGACAGTGGGGGAACCTACCATATGGTTACCTGTGGTGGATTATTGATGAGAAAGAGCATAGCTACGCGGCTTTGGGAGACAGCGGAAATGTGATTTATATCAATAGCAAGAAGAAAATGGTAATCTCGATTGCGTCTCTCTTTATGCCGCGTGCGAAAGATAGAATAAAACTTATTAGAGAGTATATCGAACCAATGTTTGAAAATTGTTGATATGAAAGCTCCACTTTGCCAGTGGTGCAAACTATTCTTTATCATTATTTTCTAAGAACAGAGAATATATCAGGCGAGAGTGGAGCGGCTTAATATTAATTAAATTTGCGAGAAAAACAGAACATAAAATATCAATTATTATGATAATCCGGTTTAGATTGTTTTTGATGTTCTATTCCCCAACGATTCATTTCATCCATAATAGGTTTTAAAGATGCTCCAAGTGTCGTAAGAGAATATTCGACCTTCGGTGGTACTTCCGGATAAACGGTTCTATAAATGATCCCATCTGTCTCCAACTGCCTAAGCTGCTGTGTCAGCATCTTCTGGCTTATGCCGTGGATTCCTTTACTGAGTTCATTGAACCTTTGCGTACCGTTATTGAATAGATTTCTTAGTGTCTATAAAATTGCTCATTACTTACTATTTGGTTAGTATAGCACGAAATAGTGCCTTCTTGCAAAAGGTTTGTAACGATATTATAGTGATTGTACAGCAATAGCAATTGATTTTTCAATCATTGTTATTGTTATCTGTATGAACTATAAATTCAAAAAAGATAGGAGTAATTAGGAATGAATAAAATTAGTATTGATGATATTCTTGATTTTGCGGTTGAAAAAAGCGCACGTAAAGCAATTTTTAAAGAAGGCAGGTTGGATACAGGACTTTTACTTTATGCTCCGGGGCAAACAACACCTGATCATAAACATTCTGATATTGATGAAGTCTTCTATGTAATCTCCGGCGAAGGCACCATCACAATAAACAATGAAGAAATGCTTGTGAAAGAAAAAGATATTATTTTCTCACCAAATGGTGAGACACATGGATTCAATAATACCAGCTCTACTAATTGGGTTGTGTTACAGATTAAAATTGACACTTCTAAAAATAATTAAATTATATTTATAAAATTAAATAGAGTATTGGAGGATTGATTTATGTTTACACGAATTGACCATGTTGCGTTCGCCGTGAAAGACAGACAAAAGTCAATTGACTTTTATGAAAAAAACTTTGGGTTTAAAAAATATTTTGAACACGAGGTTCCTGGGGTACCGAATCTTGAGAAGGTAGTTTATCTTAAATTAGGTGATACCGTATTAGAATTTGAACATTGGACAAAGGAGAAGGAGAACAGGGGGTATCATTTCTGTCTCATCAGCAGTGATTTTGATTCGGATTATCAAAAG
>JAQZBD010000033.1 GCA_029239235.1 Herbinix sp. | reverse complement strand
GCCAGCTGAGCATTAATAATACCCTTTTTCTTCATGCCCTCTCCGTTCAGCCGCAATAAACAACGACATTATATTAGTTTTCACGTGCTTGTAATGCGATCTTTGCTTGAAGATTGCGCTGGAATTGATCGATAATTACTGCCAATACAATAACCAGCCCTTTAATTACCATTTGCCAGAATTCTGAAACCCCCAGCATAACCAAACCATCATTAATAACACCAATTACGAATGCTCCGATAATTGTTCCTCCAATGGTGCCAACACCGCCTGACATGGAGGTTCCTCCAAGTACAGTGGCTGCAATTGCATTCATTTCCCAGGACTCTCCCGAGGCCGGATGGGCTGCAACCAACTGGGAGGCTGTAATTATTCCGACGATAGCTGCACATACCCCAGAGAAGATATAAACTAATAAAATCGATTTATTTACTTTAATACCTGATAATTTAGCAGCTCTTTGATTTCCTCCAATCGCTAAAATATGCCATCCAAAGGGAGTTTTCTTTAATACAATCCCAGCTAATAATGCAATGACTAGCAAGATAATTGCTCCAACAGGTATTCCTCCCACGTTGCGTCCAAAGAATTCAATTCCTGTATTTCCAAGACCGGGTTTTCCGGTAATATTGGAAAAGGTCGCGCCATTAGAACGAAGCATGGCAAATCCACGTGCTACGTACATCATTCCCAAGGTTGCAATAAATGGAGCTACATTAAATCTCGTGATTACCCATCCGTTCACTAGCCCAATCATGGCACCGCAAATCATTACAATCAAAACAATAGTAGGGACACTGAAATAGATGGTAACCCCAAATATCTCAAGCGTTAACCCTTCATTGATCAGACCTCCTGCAATAATACCTGCAAGACCAACGACCGAGCCAACGGACAAATCAATTCCTCCGGTTATAATTACATAAGTCATACCAATACCTAAGATACCATACAGAGCAACATGCTTCGCAATTAAGAGTAAGCTGCCAGCTGTTAAAAATGTTGGACTGGCTAAGCCGAAATAGATAATCAAAATAATTAATACGATAAGAGTTCTTCCCTTTAATAAAGTCATTATAAGAGCATTTTTGCTGTGCTTCTTTCCTGCTTTTGATTGGCTCATATTCATCTTCTCCTTTTCCTCCCCTACTGTACATGGTGCCCTTGATAGGAAGCCAATACCAGATTATCTTCCTTAATCTCGTGACCCATAAATTCACCGGTTTTAATTCCATTGGATAAAACGATGACTCGATCAGCAATTGCAACGATTTCTTTTAATTCCGAAGAAATGACTATAATCGATAATCCACCTTCTGCGTAGTGATTGATGATATCGAAGACCTCTGTTTTTGCTCCGATATCAATTCCCCTGCTAGGCTCATCCATTAAAAGGATTTTCGGATGCGTGAGCATTCCTTTTCCTATGACTACCTTTTGCTGATTTCCGCCGGATAATGATAGGATGGGAAGGTTCTTATCTGCGACCTTAATATGTATATCTTTAATTTGTTCCTCTACGTGCTGATCCTCTTTTTTTCTGTTAATAAATACGCCCTTTCGGTAATTCGTCAAACTTGAAAGGGATATATTCTTGCCAATATTCAAGGTTTGAACCATACCCTCTCTTTGCCTGTCCTCAGGTACAATTGCAAAGCCCCGATCAATTTGCTCTGATATATTTTTAATTTTTAATACTTTATTATCTAATATGAGCGTTCCTACGTGCTCTGGCCTAAGACCCATGATGCACTCAAATACTTCCGTTCGTCCGGCTCCCATTAGTCCATAAATCCCCAGTACTTCGCCCTTTTTCAGATCAAAGGTAACATGATCAAGAAGATATCCGCCTCCGCTTTTGGGTAATGTAAGATCTTTCACCTGTAGAAGAGGCTCAAGGCTTTTCCAATCAATATTTCTTTCTTTTTTCGGATATGACTTTCCTTCCCCTATCATCTTTTGAACAATCCAGGGAACGTCAATATCGGTTACATCTGCCTCTGCCACAAATTTACCATCCCGAAAGATAGTTACATGATCACCGATTCTCATTATCTCTTCCAAACGATGGGAGATGTAGACAATTGAGATTCCTGCTGCTGTCAGTTCCCTCATAATCTTAAATAATACATCCACCTCCTGTTGACTAAGCGAAGATGTTGGCTCATCCATGATGAGTATTTTTAAATCATCCTGAATTAAATTTCTTGCTATTTCTATCATTTGCTGCTGACCAACCCTCAAATCACCGATTAATGTATTTACATTAATGGGATGCTCCAGGCGCTTTAATATTTTATTTGCAGCTTCAGCATGTGCTCCATTGTCGAGGACAAACTTACCTTTCGTTTTCTCATTTGCCATAAATATATTTTGAAAAACATTCAAATTAGGGAATAGGCTTAATTCCTGATGAATAATACCTATGCCCTGCTTCCTCGCCTCCGTGCAATCTTTGAAGGCTACTTCCTTTTCACCCATAAAGAGCTTTCCTGATGAGGGTTGTTCAATACCCGCTATAATCTTCATTAGCGTGGACTTACCGGCACCATTCTCTCCGATCAGAACATTCACTTTTCCTGTTAGTACATCAAAGGATACGTCATCAAGTGCTTTTGTTCCAGGATAGATTTTACTGATTCTCTCCGCATGCAAACAGACCTCTTTGTCTGCTCTCACTTCGTTATTCATCATCAAGCTCCTCCCCCTACATTACAGTAATTGAAACTGGAGTAATTAAAATTTCGTCCTCTTTATCCACGGTAAAGCATCCAGCAAATTCAATCTGTTTTCCTACTAGACCAGGTAAGTCCAACTGATCAATGATAGTGGTTTGAATAATTTTATGAATGCTTTGCGAAACTGCTGCATAATCCACTTGATTCTTATAGTCTTCGAACTTAATAATATTTAAGGAATCTCTAACCGCACTCCCTTTAAATACAGTCCCAGTCTGTAGCTTAATGATGATCGGTCCTGTATAATCCGCCAGAGTAACAACCATATAACCGGCCTTCTTCTCCGTGTTCACTTCCGTTACAGTGGCGGTTGCCTTTACCGTATAGCTTAACTCCCCGGAAGTGCCCATGGAATACTTCCCATATTTATCTGCAAGAGATTTTAGATCTCCATTTGCTTCTTTTAAAAATGCTGTTAAATCGACAGCTTTCTCTGTTAATTCAGGTACTGCAGCCAAATCCCATATAGCTGCAACATCATCACCGGCATTGAATTCTACCTCACCTGTGTATTTGCCTTCTTCGCCGATTTTTATAATCTTCATACAACCAGTCATGGAAGAAAGCCCCAGTACAATTGCCATAAGTAGTACCAACATACGTTTTCTCATCCTTACTCCATTCCGCTGTTCGAAGACAGCATATGCCGTTTACTGTATACTTAATCTTCTGATGTAATGTCTTATGTAAAATGACTTGAATTGAATGCTGCGGATGATTCACCCGCAGCATTCAATTTTCTGTTCACTATATGGTTCCATACCTATTAGAAAAATTAAACTTATCCATCAGCCATGAGAAATGTTTCTCTCTCTTTGCCTCTGGTTCTTTTGTACTTTATTCTTTGCTCTTTATTCTTATTCTTTACTCTCAATTCTTTACTCTTTACCTCAATTCTTTACTCTTTACTCTCAATCCTTTACTCTTTACCTTAATACTTTACTCTTTATTCTCTGATCTTCTATATTAGCCCTTACCTATCTTCCGCTCTCTATTCCTTATAGGTAAACGCTGATAATTTGTCTGCATTCTCTTTTGTAATAGCGATACAATCTACCAACTGCTTTTCATCTAATCCGGTCGTTCCATTCTTTAAATAAGCATCTGCTTGTTCTACTGCCATTTCAGAGATCAGAGCTGCCTGCTGAAGTGCTGTAGCTGTGATATTCCCTGCAAGAATCTCATCCCTTACATCATCGCTGCCATCAACACCGATAATTGCTACATTTGTTAAACCGGCTGCTTTGATCGCTGCTGCAGCACCCATAGCCATTGTGTCATTTCCGCAGATAACACCGGTGATATCCGAGTTGGACTGAAGAATTGTTTCCATTTTGGAATAGGCTTCCGTCTGATCCCAGTTAGCTGTCTGCTGCGCCACCATTTCCATATCCGGATATTGATCGATTACTTCGTGGAATGCACTGGATCTCACGCCAGCATTGGTATCAGATTCTTTTCCTAATAGCTCAGCATACTTGCCCTTTTCACCCATTGCTTCAACGAATACTTCCGCCACGCCTTTTGCGCCCTGGTAGTTATTAGCAACGATCTGGGAAATAGCTACGCCGGTTTCATTAATCTCTCTGTCGATTAAGAAGGTTGGGATATTATTATCCTTTGCCTTCTGAACTGCTGCAACTGTAGCGTCAGAACCTGCATTATCACAGATGATTGCTGCTGCCTTTTCGGAAATTGCCGTATCAAACAATTCCGCCTGTTTGGTTGCATCGTCATCATGTGATACCACTTTAACTTCGTAACCTAATTCTTCTGCCTTAGCAGCTGCTGCTTCTGCTTCTGTTTTAAAAAATGGATTAGAATGGGATGGAGTAATTATGTATATGAGGTTAGATCCGCCACCGGTAAGCGCGGCTGCTTGTTCAGCCTCGGTTGGCGCAGCTTGCTCTGTTGTTGCTTGTTCTGTTGGTGCTGCTTCCTTTGTCGTTGTATCTGTGGATGTATTTGTTGCACTTGTTTCTTCATTTGTATTCTGCTTTGCACAACCCTGGGCAAATACACTTACTAAAAGCATCGCCATTAAAACTGATAAAATTTTCTTTCTTTTCATTGTACACTCCTCCATAAATTTTAATAAATATATAGATCTGACGAAGTTTCCTTCGTTAACCCCTATCCCAAGACAGAATCAGTCAATATCTTCTTTGCGTGCTTACTTTACTGCTTCTAAGTGCTTTTTCATCTTTACTAAGTCTTTTACACTATCTCGTTCTACGAATTCCGTACATATTTGAATCTTACTTTTAATGCTGTTACCATCCTTTATAATATCCTTCAGCCTTCGAACTGCCAGCTGCCCCATTTCCTGCTTGAATACTCTGATGGTTGTTAATCTCGGGGTTGAGATCTCACAAGAATCCAGGTCATCAAATCCAATGAGTGAAATGTCTTCCGGTATCCGATACCCCTTTTCAATCAATGCCTTCATTGCACCTAACGCAATCATGTCGTTATCAGCGAAAAATGCTGTTGGCAGCTTCGGTCTCTGATTCAGATAAATCAACATATCCTTATAGGCACCATCCATGGTAGTACTGAGCGTAACTATGTATTGTTCATTCATCGGAATTCCATGCTTATACAATGCTCTGGAATACCCCGTTGCCCTTGCATTGAACGCTTTTATTCTAAACTTTCCCTTCAAATAACCAATTTCTCTATGCCCTCTCTTGATTAAATACTCCACCGCATTTTTTGCAGAATCTGAGTTGTTAATCAATATTCCATTAAAATTCATTGAGGTGCTCCAGCTATCAAGTATCACCATCGGGCATTTGGCACTTAAAAACATTTCAAAGTCCTCGTCCATTGCCTCAGTTCCCAACATAATGACCCCAGCTGTTCTATCATTAAGAATTTCACTCAGTCTTTGTTCAAAAAAATCACTGCGTCGGTCAAGATTTGATATTATCATTTCATATCCGAACTCTCTGCACTCTGTTTCTACGCCCTCCAACAGATTTGTAAAAAAGGGGGAATTATCAATGATAGAGCCATTTCTTTTATAAATAACAAATCTTATTCTTGAAATTCGGGTTTCACTGGAATATCCCAGCTCATTAGCAACTTTGATTATCTCACTGGAGGTTTCTTTATTTACACCTTTTTTACGATTGAGAGCATTCGATACTGTCGCCGGAGAGTAACCCGTTATCTTACTGATCATTCTAATATTTGGTTTCATCTGATGTCCGCTCCTTCTGATGCAAGGTGAATTACCAATCAACTCACTTGCCATAAACAATAATAAAACTGTTTTGTAATTTTTTATATACTTTTTTTGGAAGCAATAACATTTTTGTTAATATTTTACATTTTATAATAATTAATATATCTGCTTTTCACAATCTTTTCAACAGATTCTTCCTTTTTATTTCAATTTATCTTTATTGAAATGCATGTCTTTATATAAACATTTATATAAACATTATTTATAAATCTTTCTTTGATGTAAGATAACTCACAAAATTCGATATAAAAAAATCTTTGAAAGCGTAAAATACAGCTCATTCAAAGACCCTCATATTATTATTTTTACAGTGATAATTAATCTTTTATATAAACGTTCATATATTTTCTAAAAAGCTTCAATACAAATAAGTGATTTGTACTCCTAACAATTCCTTACCAATTAATACGGTTCTACCGAAAATACTATAAAGCGCAAAAAAATAGCAATTGCTCACTACCGATGATAGTCTTGCAATTGCCATCTTTCTATCTATTTATTAGTATCCTATATATTAATTCATCTTTATCTTAAACCTTAAAGCAGCTACCACCGATAAATTCCTTTAAAATTGAATTCTGAGGCACTACTTCGCTCGGTGTAGCTATAAAATAATCCAGGAATTTCAATAAACGTTTTGCTTCTACATATTCTTCACAGCTTCGATCAATGCCAAACAAGATTGGCTCTGCATATTGTTTTAATATTGCCAGCTCGTATATTAACGCTGAATTAAACATCACATCTGCATCCTCTTGGAATGGAAAGATATTCTCTTCTTCCCCTCTACGCACCGAAGGCCACATGGAGATGGTTTTCTGAGCGGAGGCTCCTCTGGTTCTGGCATCCCGTACCATCCTTCGAATCAAACGTCCGTCCGTAGTTGGAATTCGGTTGTGTTCATCGATATTTAACTGGGTTAGGGCGCTGATATATATTTTGAACTTGCTCTCTCTTGGGAGGGTATAGGATAGGGCGTCATTCAACCCATGAATTCCTTCTATTACTAGAATATCATTTGGACCCAAGGTTAGATAATTGCCTTTATATTCTCTGAAACCAGTAACAAAATTAAAATGCGGAATATCCACAGCCTTACCATTCATAAGATCTGTCATATCCTTATTAAATTGTTGGGTATCAATAGCTCCCAGGGCTTCAAAGTTATAATTTCCATATTCATCCCTGGGTGTTTTTTCACGATCTACAAAATAATTATCAACGGCGATCGGGTGAGGCTTCAGCCCATGAGCCATAAGCTGTACGCTTAATCGGTGGGAAAAGGTTGTTTTGCCCGAAGAGGATGGTCCTGCAATCATGATAAACTTCTTGTCACCGGCCTTCTTTATGGCTTCGGCAATTTCACTGATCTTTTTCTCCTGAAGAGCTTCCTGCACCAGGATTAGCTCATTGATTCTTCCGCTTGCTATCACATCGTTTAGAGCGCCAACATTTGGAATATCCATCATACCGGCCCATTCATTAGCTTCTTTTAATGCCAAATATAGCTTTTTTTGAGGAATGAAGGTGGTTATTTCGGTTGGATTCTTCTTATCAGGCAATAATAATAGGAATCCACTTTCATATAGCATTAGGTCAAAATATTTTAACACCCCGGTAGTCGGGGGCATATAACCGTAATAATAATCTTCAAATCCATCCAGACTATAGATATTTGCCTTTGATACACGGCGGTATTTGAAAAGCTTTTCTTTGTCATACATTTTATACTGGCGGAACAACTCAATCGCATCATCGGTTCCTATACTACGCTTCATAAATGGAATATCTCTTTCGATCATATCCTTCATTCTTGCTTTAATTGACTCCAATCGTTCTGAGGTCATAGGGTATTTTCCTTTATATTCACAGTAAAGGCCGTTACTTATGCTATACTCAACGGTGACCTTTTCTACATTTTCCACACCAAACTCTGCATGCAGGGCTTTTAACATCACCAAAACGATACCACGATTGTAGGTTTTTCCACCTGCATCCTCTGCTGTAGTTACAAAGCGTATTTTGCTATTGTCAGCCGCATGCTTAAACAGTTCTCGGAGTTTATTATTCACAAATGCTAATATAATATCATTTTCATAATCCTTCTGAAATTCTCTGCTAATTTCTAAAAGTGTAGTATTATTAGGATATTCGCGTATCTGCCCATTCACCTCAACCTTTATTGTTCCGTTCATTTTTAACACTCCTCTTTTTCAAATTCAACGACTAGGGGAATTCATTTCAGCATAGTTTATTACAATATTATTACTGCTTTATTTTTACCTATTCGCTCTAATAATAAGCGAGACCTCGCTGAAGCAAATCCATCCTTTCCTTAATTTCCTGCTTTCTTGCTAGTGAATTTTCCGTCTGCTCCGCATTTAAGGATTCCATTATCCCCTCGCATAGGCTATAGTCCCAAAGGATAAATTCCTTAAGAATATTGTTCTTTTGCTCTAATAACAATTTACCATAATAAAAATGCTCTTTCTCTTTTAATACATATTTCTTAGCATCCAGATTTAGGCTATTTTTTATCGCTTTCATGATAAAATAATATTTTTCGTCTTCCTTAACCATACTTTCTTCTATAATCAGAAAGCCTTCTTCCTGTAGCATATAGCGAACTTTATGTATTTCTGATTGTGGCTGCAGCACCAGCTCTTTTGCTGATTGCATGACTTCTTTTTTCGCTGTAAGGATTTGTATCATCAGAGGACCTCCCATACCAGCAATTAATATGGTGTCTGCCTCATTTTCTTCTATTTTATCTAATCCATTTGACTTTCTTGTTTCTATGATATCTGAGTAACCATACTTCTTTATATTATCTTTCGCTCGGTCAATGGGTCCCTGGTTAACATCCATTGCGATGATGTTTGGTGATATTCCGTGCTCTGCCAAATAAATGGCTGTATACGCATGATCACAGCCCACATCAGCAACACGATTACCCGGCGTCACAAGGCTTGCTACCATTTCCAAACGCCTGGATAAGCGTATTGCATATTTCTTAAATTCCTGCATCTCATATGCTCCATTATATTCTAAAATGATTGTGTATTTTTGTTCCCTGAATTATAAACTCCCCATAATGCAAAGCCAAGATACCGTTAATGTTGCATGCCATAATCAAGCATTTTAGCTTCACTAGGGTAATACATCATTAATCTATTTCTTAAAAGCTTCGTTTGAGGGGAGTCTAAACTAGCATTATAACAGGAAACAGCTTAGCTAAAAGGCTTATTCTAAATAATCCTTTAATTTTCTACTACGGCTGGGATGTCTCAGCTTACGAAGAGCCTTCGCCTCAATCTGGCGAATACGTTCTCTGGTTACATTGAACTCTTTTCCTACCTCCTCTAAAGTACGTGCACGTCCATCGTCCAAACCGAATCTCAAACGAAGTACCTTCTGCTCACGTTCTGTTAAGGTTCCGAGCACTTCAACCAGCTGCTCTTTCAACAAGGTAAATGCTGCAGCCTCCGCTGGCACCGGCACATTATCATCCTGAATAAAATCTCCCAGGTGGCTGTCTTCCTCCTCACCAATGGGTGTTTCCAAGGATACCGGCTCTTGAGAAATCTTCTGGATTTCTCGAACTCGTTCAACCGGCAAATTCATCACTTCAGAAATCTCTTCCGGGGACGGCTCTCTTCCCAGTTCCTGCAGCAATTGACGTTGTACTCTGGTCAGCTTATTGATTGTTTCCACCATATGGACAGGAATACGAATCGTTCTAGCCTGGTCAGCAATTGCTCTAGTGATTGCCTGTCTAATCCACCAGGTAGCGTAAGTACTGAATTTATACCCTTTACGATAATCAAATTTTTCAACAGCCTTAATTAAACCCAGATTTCCTTCTTGTATTAAATCTAGAAACAGCATACCGCGTCCTACATAACGTTTCGCGATGCTGACCACCAAACGAAGATTTGCTTCTGCAAGACGTTTTTTTGCATAATCGTCACCATCCTCCATCCTTCGAGCCAGCATGGTTTCTTCGTCCGCATTCAAAAGCTGGACCTTTCCTATTTCCTTTAAATACATACGAACCGGGTCATCGATATTGATTCCCTCTGGAACTGATAAATCTATGGTTTCTAAATCTTCTTCATCATCTAGAATGATATCCTCTTCATCATCTTCGGAAATTCTGAGGACGTCCACATTATGCTTGTCCAGGAAATCATAGATTTTCTCAACCTTGCTTGGATCAAGTTCCATATCCGCAAAGAAATCATTTACTTCCTGATATTCAAGTACATTCTTTTTCTTTTCGGCAAAAACTAAAAGTTCCTTCAGTCTTTCCGTAAACTTTATTATATTTTCGTCCATAGTTATTCCTTCCTTCTTCAACTCTTTTTATATTTTAACCACCATTTGATGAAATATGCAATTTACGCCATTTGCCGTTGCAATCATCAGTTTAGCTGCCAAATGTAAAGTGTTTTTTCTTAAGTTCTGTCTGCTCCCGAAATATCTTTGTTAGTAATTCCATATCATTCGCCTGGGCTGCCTTCTGACTTTGCTTGTCCAAACTATTTTCCTTTAATTTCATTACAGTATCCGATAATGCTTTATTCCTTGCTGCTGCATCCATCTCTCCACGGATTCTGGCAGAAAACAGAGCTGCCACCTCTGATTGTTCCTCTTTATTTTGAAAGTTGTTTATGATCTTTGCCGGAATTACTTCATTTTCTTTTTTGTATTGCTCAAATACCAATGTTGCCACTTCATGATAAATGCCCTCAGTAAAGTCTTCTGGTCCAATTATCCCATTAATCTTTTCAAAGAGGGAATGATCCTCAATCAACCAGGTGAGCATAAGCTTTTGTGATTTTACAATCCCATCTTCCGGCGGCTTCTTTCCCTTAGAAGCTTCGTTCCTTGATTCCCTTGGTTCACTAAGACCCAGTACGAGTTGATTGCCAAGTTTATTTACAAGCCTTCGAAGCTGCTCCACATCGATTTGATAAGTCTTAGCCACTGCATCGATATAGAAATTTCTCTCCAGCTCCTCTCCAAAGGTAATCAACTTTCTTGCTGTTTCCTGAAAGAACTTTGTTTTTTGCTCCGGATCTGACATATCATATTCCGTTTGCAGTACATCGATTTCAAAGAAAAAGCTATTCTTTGCCTCATCGATCCTTCGCTGATATTCTTCTGCTCCTAAGGCTTTGATAAATTCATCCGGGTCTTTATAGGGCTTCATATTAATTACTTTAACAGTAAGCCCTGTTTCTTTTAGAATTGGTATCGCTCGAAGTGCTGCCTGCGTTCCGGCACCATCACTGTCGAAGGTTAATAGAATCTCGTTCGTATAACGCTTAATCAGATTAGCATGAAAGGTTGTAAAGGCTGTTCCTAAAGCAGCAACTGCATTGGTAAAGCCTGCCTGATGTAATGCAATTACATCCATATAACCTTCACAGATTAATAAATATTGTTTTCTGGAAGCCCTTGCAAAATTCAGACCATAGAGATTCCTGCTCTTATCAAATAAGAGTGTTTCCGGAGAATTCAAGTATTTTGGTAAAGCGTCTCCCATAACACGTCCGCCAAAGCCAATGACTCGGTGATTCACATCCATAATAGGAAACATGACACGATTCCAGAACTTATCCGTTCCACCTCTTTGTTCATCGATTGTTACCAAGCCGGATTGTTTTAACAGTCCATCCTCATACCCTAGTCCCTTTAAATACTTATATAAATCATCACTAAAAGGATTCGAAAATCCTAAACCAAACTGCTTTACCATCTCCTCCGACAGTCCTCTTCGAAGAAGATATTCATGGGCTGTCTTACCTCTTGCAGATACAAGCTGATAATAAAAATACTTTGCCGCCTGTTTATTGATCTCTAACAATTTCCCTCTTAAATCTGACTGACGTTTCGCTTCTTCTGAAAGCTCCTGCTCCGGAAGCTGTACTCCTGCCCGTTCCGCCAGAACTTTCAGTGCCTCAAGAAATGTATAGTTCTCATATTCCATGATAAAGGTAAACACATTACCGCCCACGCCACATCCAAAGCAGTGATACATCTGCTTAGAGGCGCTGACGGAAAAGGAAGGTGTTTTTTCATTATGAAATGGACACAACCCCATGTGATTACTGCCTTTTTTCTGTAATCGTATGTAGGAGCCAATCACACTCACGATATCGTTTCTGCTTCTGATTTCTTCAACTAGTTCATCCGAGTAAAACATTCTGCACTCCCTCCATCCATTTTCAATAACTTCGTTCTTAATTCTTCTATTTAATAGACACTCCAGGACGAAGGAATCATAATTTGCTTAAACTTTGCAATAGCGTATCGATCTGTCATACCTGCAATATAGTCACATATAATTCGTTCCGGCGGCTCACCAACCTGATCCACCCTCATAAGAAATTCCTCCGGCAGATATCCGGTATGTTCCTTATAATATAGAAACAACTCCTCCAGAAGCCGTTCTGCCTGTTCTTCCTGTCCCTTTGCCTTTTTATTCATATATACACTTTTAAACATAAACTCCCGTAACCGAAGCATTGCTGCTTCAATTTCCGAGGACATAATAATATCATTTTTATCCCTGCTGTTGGAAACAATATCGTGAATAAGAATGTCTAGACGTTTTCCCAGACTAGACCCAAGAATATCCGTATATTCTTTTGGTATATCTTCTTCATTAATAATTTGCCCGCGGATTGCATCATCGATATCATGATTGATATAGGCAATTTTATCACTGAGTCTAACAATTTTCCCTTCCAAGGTGGAGGGTACCCCTTCTGTCTGATGGTTCTTTATTCCATCCCGTACCTCTTTTGATAGATTTAAACCTTTTCCATGATTTTCGATAAATTCTGCAACGCGAATGCTCTGTAAATGATGTTCAAAGCCCAAGGAGCAAATTCGGTTAAGTGCACGCTCTCCCGCATGACCAAAGGGTGTATGTCCAAGATCGTGTCCTAAGGCAATAGCTTCTGTTAGATCCTCATTTAACAAAAGAGCTTTTGCTATGGTTCTGGCAATCTGAGCCACTTCAAGCGTATGGGTAAGCCGCGTTCGATAATGATCTCCCTCAGGAGCTAAAAACACCTGTGTCTTATGCTTTAACCTGCGAAATGCCTTTGAATGCAAAATCCGATCTCTATCCCTTTGATAAATAGGTCTGATATCACAGGGTGCTTCTTCTCTGTCTCTTCCTAGGGATTTGTCAGAATAGGCAGCAAAGGGACTAAGAATCTCATGTTCTCTTTTCTCCAGCATCTCTCGAATGTTCATACTTTGTTGTTCCATAACGCACTCCATTCTGCTGCCATATACAGCACAAAACGAAAATGAATGTGAACCTCTTACTACTAATATTCTACAAGGTTTGCTGATTTCCTTTTTTTATTCATAAAAATATTAAAAAAAGTAAAAAAAGAGCTCCGATCGGATAGTATTTCTCTACCTTTTGAAACAACACAGCAATTCTCATATCGCAAATGACTTTTTCAAAACAAGTAGGACTTAATACTATTCTACAGGAACTCCTGATAATAATTTTGACTTAGCTTTCATAACCTATGAAGGGTTAATAACACTAGGTTAACAATTATTCTTAAGCATATTGTATCATTTCTATTACTTCGTATTACATTTTTCCTTGGACGAACAGGAAGAACATCCGCCACAGCAGCTTTTTCCCTCTTTTAAATCCTTAGTTTTCTTATAAATAATATAACCAGTATAAGCTAGAATTATAATTCCTAAAATGATACCAGGCATAATCACCTCTCCTTTCATAACATCCCATTGAAAGATAGTTCCTACTCCATATTTCTTATAATATGATTAGAGTACCAAAAAACCTTTTACACTAACGCACCCAGATTCACCCCACAGCCTAAATCTCTAAAGCAATCGACTTCCAATCTGGAAGACTAGAGTAGAAATCAAATACGCAATTCCTAACTGAAATAAAATGGTAAATATAGTCCACTTTACAGATCTCATCTCTCTCTGAATAACGCCAATCGTTGCTGCACAGGGAATATACAATAAGCTAAACACCATTAAAGAATACGCATTCAGCGCTCCAAATCCACTCTCTGCCAGTGCACTTGTCAAACTTGTCATACCAACCGGCGTTGTCACGTTCCCAATTTGGAAAAGTATACCAAAGCTGGATACCACCACTTCCTTCGCAGCAATTCCCGAGATCAATGCCACTACCACCTGCCACAGACCTAAGCCTGCCGGCGCCAGCACCGGAGCCAGTATCTTCCCTGCCGCAGCACCATAGCTTTGTGACATGTCACTAACCATACCAGTGGGTCCAAAATTAAGAATAAACCAGATAATTACGGAAGCAGCAAAAATTGTAGTTCCCGCTTTGGTTAAATATTCTTTTACCTTCTCCCAGACATATATTATTATAGTTCTTTCATTTGGAGTCTTATATTCGGGAAGCTCGATTAAAAGTGTGTTTCCCATCTCTTGTTCTGATTTATCATTCATAAAAAAAGCAACTGTAATGGCAACCAAGATACCAATCAAGTACATAGAATAGGCAGCCAGCATTGCTCCATCACCAAAGAACATCTGAGAAAACAGAACATAAATCGGTAATCTCGCGCTGCAGGACATAAAGGGGGTAACTAAGATTGTCTTTCGACGATCCTTCATGTTCTCCAGTGATCTTGAAGCCATAATTGCCGGCACAGTACAGCCAAAGCCTAGAAGCATGGGAATAAATGCCCGTCCCGATAGCCCAAGCTTGCCCATAATTCCATCCATAACGTAGGCAACACGAGCCATATACCCGCTATCCTCCAGAAATGCCAGAGCAAGAAACAGAATAAATATATTGGGCAAAAAGGTTAAAATACCACCGACTCCCGCAACAATACCATCAACGATAAGCGAGGTCATAAAATCTCCGGCATGGATACTTGTCAGCAAAAGAAGAACTGCAGCTGAAAAGCCCTCAAGTATTACTTCAAATCCACCTTTAATAAAATCTCCAATTTGAAAGGTTAAAAAGAATACCAGTGCCATAATTCCCAGAAAAATGGGAAGCCCAAAATACCTGTGAGTTAATACCCTGTCAATTTTATCGGTAGAGGCTGCTTTACTATTCTTATTAACTACTACCTCTTCCACTATTTCCTCTATAAAATCATATTTTTGATTAATGATTTCTTCTTCATAGCTATGTTGAACTAGCTTTTTATTTGTTAGCGGATATTTCTCCAGTATCGTCTCGTCCATTTCCAGCAGCTTTATGGCATACCATCTTAAATTAGAAAGCTCACTATATTGCTGAAGTAACTTATCGCTCACTTCATCAATCTTATCTTCAATGTCATCACTATATACAACCGTCAGTTCATTATGATGTTCGTGTTTATGTCCATATCCATCCTTACTTATATCTTTAGCCTTGCGCTGCGTGGTTTTATCCATCTGCCTTTTGTGGTGATGCTCCAGATTACGATCCAGCTGCTTATCTACATGATGAGCCACCGTATGCATCAAGATGTCAAGACCTGTCTTTTTTCGCGCTGACACCGGTATCACGGGAATTCCCAACATCTCCGGCAGTCTATGTAAATCTATTTCCATGCCTCTTTCTTCTACAATATCCATCATATTAAGTGCTAGAACAACTGGCTTTCCCAGTTCAATTAACTGTAACGTGAGATAAAGATTCCTCTCTAAGCTGGAGGCATCAACAATATTTATTATTACATCGACATTGGATTCCAGTATGAACTCCCGCGTTAATTTCTCTTCCATGGTATAAGAGGTCAAGCTATAGATCCCCGGCAAGTCCACTAGTTTAAAACGATAATCGTGATATTTAAAGGCTCCCTCTTTTTTCTCCACTGTAACCCCTGGCCAATTGGCAACCTTAAGATTTGCACCTGTATAGGCATTGAATAAAGTTGTCTTTCCACAGTTGGGATTCCCTACAAAGCCTACATGGATCTCCTTTTTCATCAATCTGCCTCCTCAATCTGTATCGTTTCTGTGATTTTTCTGCCAAGTGCCAGCCGACTGCCTCTAACCATTAGTATTACTGAACCCTGGCGGTTGCGATTTAAGATTTTAACATCCGTACCGCGAGTTAATCCTAGCGCCTCTAGCCTGCGCATAATTGCTTGATCAAGATTTAGAGAGCTAACCGTATATATTTTACCAATCTTCCCCTCAGTTAATGTCATGTGTAACCTCCTTGTGTGCACTTTTAATCCAAACAGCATTTATAAAATTCAAGGATTTTTTCTATTATCTGGCAATACTTATTTTGCTCAGATATCGTATCCCTATGATCAAAGCGTAACTTTATTTCTTAGAAAAAGCGCCGCTATTTATGCCGCGCATCTTAATGGTCAGAGTTGTTTAGTAGACCGATTTAAACCACATTTCTTCTTATTGATAATAATTATCATTAGCTATCACAATAGCATATTATAGTATATTCTGTCAACCTAAGGATGGGTAATATATAAAATAACTAAAAATAAGCCAAAGGATCTCTATTTTAAAGTTATCCTTTGGCTTTTAAATTTCCTTTGTCAATATAAAACTTTCTTGGGACTTAAGGACCTGTACTCTCTATCTTATACTTCATCCTGATTTTGTCTGTCTCTCCGGGAAAATACGCATCCGCAGTAGTCCTGACGATATAAATTATATTCTTTTGATAATTCTATGGAACGCTTGTAACCATTCTTTTTCTTAAAATCGGTTGGCAAATAGGGAATGTTATATTCCTTGCCTAATCGCTCACCAATTTCGTTCAATTTCTCTGCATTTTTATGAGGACTAATTGATAGCGTTGTTGTATAGTAATCAAAGCTCATAGAAGCTGCACACTTTGCAGCCTCTCTTAATCTTAACTCATAACAAACAAAGCAACGCTCTCCACCCTCCGGCTCTTGTTCCAGCCCCTTGATCTGCTCATAGTACTTGAGTGGGTGGTATTCACCTTGCATAAATTGAACCTCGGACTTTAAAGGCATGGCCTTAATTAACGCCTTTTGCTCCTCTACTCTTCTAATATATTCCTCTTCGGGGTGAATATTCGGATTATAAAAGAATATGGTTATGTCAAAATGTGCTGAAAGATATTCTAAAACATAGCTGCTACAGGGAGCACAACAGCTATGAATGAATAATCTTGGACGTCTTTGTTCCGTTCCCAATTTATCTATCAAATTATCTAGTTCTTTCTGATAATTCATTCCTGCTCCAATCACTTCACTTTTTAACTATCCTGTATTAGGCCTAATTTTCTTAACTCATTTTCAAATTTTTCCTGATCAATAGGCTTTCCTGCATAAGCAGTACATCCCAGCTCAAATGCTTTCGTTACATTTTTCCCTTCACTTAAAGCTGTTGTCATGATTATCTTAACTGCCCCATCCTCTGTGATCTGCTTCTCTTTTTCTATGTCACGGATTGATTTTAATGCCTGGTAACCATCCACCACCGGCATCATAATATCCAAACAAATTAAATCGTAGCCTTCTCCGGATTCTAATGCCATAGAAAATGCTTCAACTGCCTCTTCACCATCTACTGTTACATCACATTCACCATACTTTGACAAGAATCTCAGCATAAATTTTCTACTGACGAAATCATCCTCAGCTATTAAAATTTTCATTTGTCTAAGTCCTCCGTACCAGATTTATTATATATACATGATAAACTAATTTCAAATCAATAGATAGGGGGTATTTTAACAAATTGCCTATTTACTGTAATTCCGGATAAACTGGTGTAAAAATACAAAGAGTCTCTCCATCTCCTCATCAGTTCCAATGGTGATACGTAAGTAATTATTAATCCGTGGCAAGTTAAAGTATCTAACATAAATATTATTATTTCGTAACTCCTCAAATATCTCTTTCGCTGGAATCAACATATGGGTGGCAAAGATGAAGTTCGCCCCGGACTGAGGAAAGGTAAAGCCAAGTTCTCTTAATGTACTTACTGCTTTTTCTCTGGTCTTTATTATATTATTCCTGCATCTCTCAAAGTACGCAACATCCTTCACCGCTTCCACTCCTGCCAGTATCGAGGTTTGATTCATGGTATAAGAATTAAAGGAATACTTTACATCGTTCATCGCCTTAATCAATACTGGATTTCCCATAGCATATCCAATTCGCATACCTGCCATAGATCGAGATTTAGAGAAGGTTTGAACTACCAGTAAATTCTCATATTTTCCTATTAATTGGGTTGCAGAAGCCCCTGCAAAATCGACATAAGCCTCATCAATTATCACAATAGAGTCTTGGTTATGCTGTATTATATCCTCCAGTACCGATAATTCCTCATATATTGATGTTGGTGCATTTGGATTAGCAATCACAATTCCGCCGTTTTCCTTATAATAATCTTCTTTTATTATGCGGAAATTCTGATCCAGAGGCTGAGTTTCATAAGGAATTCGATATAAATCACTCCAAACCGGATAAAAAGAATAGGTGATGTCCGGGAAAAGGATTGGTCTTTCTGAGTTAAAGAAGGTTAAAAAGGCTATCGCAAGAACATCATCCGAGCCTACACCAACAAAAACCTGATCCTTACTTAAACTATAAAAACCAGCCAATTCTTCTACGAGCAATTTCACGGTTGGATCCGGATATAGGCGCAGCATGTCCGCATCAAAACCCCGAAGCACCTGTTCAACGCCGGGTGCCGGGGGATATGGATTTTCATTTGTATTTAGCTTGACCATATCCTTTTTATTAGGTTGTTCACCCGGTACATAGGGTACAACCTTTCGTATATTTCTTTCCCACTGCTTCATATTATTTATACTCCTCTGCCAGCTCTTTAAACTTAGGAAGGGATCGTTCAATCATGGCATAATCCACGCAATATGCAATTCTGCAATAGCCCGGACATCCAAAAGAAGATCCTGGTACGATTAAGAGATTATATTTTTTAGCCCTAGTTGCGAACGCTTTATCGTCCTCTTCCAACGCCTGAGCAAAGAGATAAAATGCTCCCTGAGGTTTGACACAATTGTAACCATAGTCTACCAGGTTATTATATAGCAGCTCTCGATTTCGATTATAAAGTTCCAGTTCAACCTTAGAATCTAAGCATCTGGCCACAGCCCTTTGGATTAAGGACGGTGCATTTACATAGCCAAGAATTCGATTTGCTACATTAGCGGCCTGAACCACCTCTGAGAAATCATCTACTTCCTTCGGTATAACAAGATACCCGATTCTCTCTCCCGGTAAGGAAAGCGATTTACTGTAGGAGTATCCGACAATCGTATTATTATAATAATTCGTAAGGTATGGAACCTCTACTCCGTCATACGCAAGTTCCCGATAGGGCTCATCAGAAATCATATAAATAGAAGTACCTAGCTCCTTTTGTTTTTTTTCTAATATAGATGCCAGATCTTTCACGGTTTGTTCTGAATATACAACTCCTGTTGGATTATTCGGTGTATTTACAATGATAGCTTTTGTTCTGGCTGTTATCCTTTCTTCAAACTCCTGAAGATTTGGTTGAAAATCAACTGTGTTTGGAGTAATAACAACAAGCTTTCCATCGAAATTACTTACATAATTACGATATTCTCCAAAGAACGGCGCAAAAACAATTACTTCATCACCAGGATTTAGTAAGGTTTTCAATATAACATTTAAACCGCCGGCTGCACCCACTGTCATGATAATATTATTTCCCTGAAAATAGGTACCAAAGTTTTTATTGATATGCCCTGCAATCTGCTCTCTCACATCCTCGTAACCCGAATTGTTCATATATCCATGAACAAGATTGGAATTTTCATCATTAATTACATCAAGCAGCGCTTTCTTCACTGCTTCCGGTGGTTCCACACTTGGATTACCCAAGCTAAAGTCAAACACATTTTCTGCACCGTGAATTTCTGATAAGCGTTTTCCTTCTTCGAACATTGCTCTGATTACGGAGCTGTTTTGTACTAATTCTGCCATTTTTTCCGATATCATAGGCACCTCCTTCTATCTCTAATAAGCCATTTTATAGAATTTTTCTGAAAGTATATCATACTATTTTGGTTGCCGCAATACCTTTAGTGGGATAAAGTGCGGATGCTTGGGTATAGGTAGTGAAATGCTTGATAAAATTAGCTTTTTGGGGTTGTGAGGGGAACCAGCCACTGTGCTATTTATTATTACAGCAATGCAACAGCTTGTAACAAAATCTCATCAATATGCCATTTATTACGCTACCATAATTACTGCAAAGTACAATATAAAAGGGTATGCTGTGAACTCTGAGTGTCACAGCATACCCTTACTTTTATTCTTATTTAAGTAACTTAATAAAACAACTGAAAATAGATTTATTGATCCACTATGTTTATCTAAATCGAATATCCAGATAGGATTTCACGATTTCTACGCATTTATCGAAGCCAAGATTGCTGCTGTTCAAGCAGAGGTCGTAGTTTTTTGCATCCTCCCAATTACGTCCGGTGTAGTATTTGTAGTAGTCTGCACGACGTTTGTCGATGGAGGTGATTTGCTTTTCCAGCTCTTTTTCTTGTTTTCCGGTCATTTCTTTTAAGGTATTGATGCAGTCTTCTTGAGGCGCATGTACAAAGACACGTATTACATTTGGATTGTCTTTTAATACAAAATCGGCGCAGCGGCCTATAATGATACAGGATTCTGTTTCTGCAAGTTCCTTAATGATTTTAGCCTGATAATTGAATAAATTATCATTTGATACGAAATCTTCGCTATCCGGCGGTATTAATTCACCTTTGTATACGTTTTTTGCAATTCTGTATAATAGGCTTTTTTTGATTTTCTCATCTGCTTTTGCGAATAACTCCTGGTTGATACCACTGTCATCCGATGCCAGGCGCAATAAATCTCTATCATAGTAAGGAATACCAAGCTTCTCTGAGAGCATCTGCCCTATGGTTCGTCCACCGCTTCCATACCCTCTTGCAATTGTTATAACATACTTTTCCATTTGAATTTACCTCCTCATTGATCGTTTTATATCAATATTCAAAATAAAAATAGAAAACATAATCTCTCAATTACCTTTTCTATTTTCCAAGGATCAAAGCTTAAAAGCTTATTCTCCTAAGTATGCTTTCTTTACCTGTTCATTGTCCATGAGCTTCTTTGCATCATCAGTCAATACAATTTTCCCGGTCTCTAAAACATATGCACGATCCGCTATGGATAATGCCTTCTTTGCATTCTGTTCAACAAGAAGTACGGTGGTACCGCTTTTACTAATGCTCTTAATAATATCAAATATTTCTCCAACTAAAATTGGGGAGAGTCCCATGGAAGGCTCATCCATAAGAATGATTCTTGGTTTAGACATCAGTGCTCGTCCCATTGCAAGCATCTGCTGCTCACCGCCGCTTAAGGTTCCGGCGAACTGGTTCTTACGTTCTCTTAGTCTTGGAAATCTCTGATATACACCTTCCAGAGATTCTTCAATTTCTGCCTTGTCCTTTCGGGTGAAGGCTCCCATCAGTAAGTTCTCATATACACTAAGCTGTGCAAACACATGTCTTCCTTCCGGAATATGTGCGATACCGAGTGATACAATTTTATGAGCTGCAATCTTCTGAAGATCAGTACCTTCAAAAATCACTTCGCCGCTCTTTGCAGGGATAAGTCCTGTAACTGTGTGAAGGATGGTAGTTTTTCCAGCACCATTAGCACCGATTAAGGCTATTACTTCACCTTGATTTACCTCGAAAGATACATCCTTAATTGCCTGAATCACACCATAATATACTTGTAGATTTTTAACTTCCAACATTGCCATCGCTTATCGAATTCTCCTTCTTTTTGGGAAGATTTCTCCTCCATTATTCACCGAGATATGCTTTAACTACTTCAGGATTATTTAAAACATCTCCTGGTAAACCATTTGCTAATTCCGTACCGAAATTTAATACAAATATCTTTTCACAGATACCTGCTACCAGCTTCATATCATGTTCAATCAATAAGATGGTAACATCGTATTTCTTTCTGATTAAGGTAATGGTCTTCATCAATTCATCCGTTTCGGAAGGGTTCATACCTGCTGCCGGTTCGTCGAGGAGTAACAGCTTTGGATTGGTTGCAAGAGCTCTTGCGATCTCGAGTTTTCTCTGCTTACCATAAGGAAGATTGGCTGAAAGTAGATGAGCTTCCTTATCTAGATCAAACACCTTTAAGATATCCATCGCTTTTTCATTCATCTGCTTTTCAATCCTACGATAGGATGGTAAGCGTAAAATTCCTGCGAGTGTTGAATATTTGTAATCATTATGCAAACCTATTTTTACATTATCTAATACGGATAACGCTCGGAACAATCGAATATTCTGGAAGGTTCTGGCGATACCCGCTTTATTAATTTCAATTGTACTTAAACCTGTTATATTTTTTCCGTCCAAGGTAATAACACCGGTGTCCGGCTTATACACACCCGTTAAAAGGTTAAATGCTGTTGTTTTACCGGCACCGTTTGGTCCGATTAAACCGTACAATTCTCCCTTTTCAATGGTAATGTTGAAGGAATCAACTGCACGTAAACCACCAAAGGAGATACCTAAGTTTTTTACTGTTAACATTTCCATAGCCTAAGCCTCCTCTTTTCCGGAGGCTTTGGCCTCCTCCTTCTTGTTCTTGAACACAGACTGCAGTATGTCCTTAAACGAATGATTTTTTCTCCAGGTGATGCAGGCAGGATTCCAGTTAAAGATCATCATCACAATTAACACAATCGCATAAATCAACATACGATAATCCGCAAGGAAACGTAAATATTCCGGAAGCAATGTTAATATTACAGCTGCTATGATCGAGCCGCGGATATTTCCTACGCCACCAAGTACCACGAATACCAATATCATAATGGACATATTATAACCAAAGTTCTTTGGTGTTGCCACAAGGCTTGATATATTGTGGGAGTAAAGTACACCTGCAACACCGGCCATTGCAGCTGATATTGTAAATGCCAGAAGCTTAAATCTTGTAATATCTATTCCTACGGATTCCGCAGCAATACGATTGTCACGAATAGCCATGATCGCACGACCTGAACGGGAATTAATCAAGTTTACAATAATAACATAAACCAGAATTAATAAAAGGATTGCAATCGTAAAGGTTGTATCTCTGGAGGTACCAGTGATACCCTTTGCACCGTTAACAATAATATCTCCTCCCTCGGCCATCTTCAAATTGGAAGCATCCTGTAAGGAAATATGAAAGCCTTTCTCATCAATACCGATATATAATGCATTAATAATATTCTTAACAATCTCTCCGAAGGCAAGGGTTACAATTGCTAAATAGTCGCCACGAAGACGTAATACAACTACACCAATTAAACCGCCAAAGAGTGCTGCAAAGATTGCGCCAATTAAAACTGCAATTGTATAACGTATGAAAACATTTGGGATGCTATCTTCCGTACACCTGGTAAAGAACGCACCTGTAAATGCACCTATACACATAAAACCAGCATGTCCCAAGCTTAGCTCACCAAGAATACCTACCGTCAGGTTCAAGGATACTGCCAGAATGGAATAATAGCAAAGCGGAACCAAAAGTCCCTGCATTAAGTTAGACATAACACCTGCAGCAATCAAGATCTGACAAAGAACATAGAAAACCAATATGATGCCTAACGTGATTATGTTATTACGTGTTGATTTATTTAACTCTTTTATTTTCGTCATTTTACGCACCTACACTTTCTCATGCATGATCTTACCTAGAATTCCTGTAGGTTTTACCAGAAGTACCAGAATAAGAATAAAGAATACAATTGCATCAGCGAGCTGTGAAGAGATATAGGCACGGCTCAAAATTTCGATAACACCCAGAAGAATACCACCAATCATGGCTCCCGGGATAGATCCGATACCGCCGAATACCGCAGCAACGAATGCTTTGATACCGGGCATAGCACCAGAGGTTGATGTCAAGCTTGGATAGGATGAGAACAGCAGCGCACTTGCTACAGCTGCTAAAGCAGAACCAATTGCAAAGGTAATTGCAATCGTTTTATTTACGTTGATACCCATGAGTACGGATGCATCCTTATCTTCTGAAACTGCGATCATACTACGGCCTGTCTTAGATTTCTTTATAAAAATATTTAAAGCTATCATAATAATAAGGCACAACGGTATTGTTACCAAAGTCTCCCCTGATATTGTCAGTGCTCCCCCAGCCAGTTTCAAAGCCGGTACTGTAATAACTGAAGAAAATGATTTCGTATCTGCTCCAAATATTAATAAGGCAACGTTCTGCAGTAAATAGCTGACTCCGATTGCTGTAATTAATACAGCCAGTGAGGAAGCTTTACGGAGTGGTTTATAAGCCACTCGTTCAATTGTAATACCCAGAACCATACATAAAATAATTGCAAGCAGCACGCCAACAATCGGATTAAGACCGGATAAACTCATCGCTATAAAAATAACATATCCACCGACCATAATTACATCACCATGAGCAAAATTAAGCATCTTTGCGATACCGTATACCATGGTGTAGCCAAGTGCAATCATAGAATATACACTACCAAGACTAATTCCTTTAATTAAGTAAGAAATAAAACTCATATGAACCCCCGTATATTTTTCTTAAGAGATAGGTTGTATTCAAGCGAAAGCTGTTATCAACTTCACTTGTCATGAATAACTATTCTAGCTTACAGGAATTAAATATATATCCCTGTATCGTTACGGCGCAATATCAGCGCCTTTTATGAGAAGTTAAGAACTTCTCATAAGTTGTATTGTAGCATAGGTTAAAATGTGTTACAACATTTAATTGTTTTCTCTGCAACAAATAAGTAATTGCAAAACTTGTACCCGATAAAATTGCGTACTTGGCAGATACTGCTATGGAGCAGAAGCTTGCTCATGATGAGCGCTGGTGTTAAGGAACGGTATCTGCCAAGTACACAATTGCAAGAAAACCATTTCGTTTCGCAATTGCATTATTACAAACAAATATACAGAGGAACGAATACGAGTCCCTCTGTATATCAAAGTTTCATTTATGATATCTCTTAGAATCGAACATGATTGTTCTTATTCTGCAGTAACATACTTTCCACCCTCGATTTTGAATACTCTTGGTTGTTTATTAACTTCGCCTGTAGCTGCCCAGGTCATCTGTGTACCGGTAAGACCGTCATAAGAAATCTGCTGGATAGCATCCTTCATTGCAGTTCCAATATCCTCGATGCTCATGTCAGCCTTTACAGAACCCTTCTCAGCTGCTGCCTTGATAATATAAATTGCATCGTATGCATCTGCTGCGAACTGGTTAGGAGTTTCGTTGCTATAAGCTGCCTGATATGCTTTAACAAAGTTTACAGTCTTCTCATCAGTACTTTCAGCTGCAAATGGAGTTAAAAGAACAACGCCTTCTGCTAAGGACTTATCAAAGTTCTCAACAGTAAGAATACCATCTAAACCATCACAACCTAAGAAGATTGGCTTAAAGTCGATTGCTGCTGCCTGAGATAAGATCAATGTCGCCTGTGAATAGTAAATTGGTAAGAATACAAGCTCAGCACCTGCATCTTTTGCCTTCTGAAGCTGAACGGAGAAATCGGAGTTGCTGTCAGCGGTGAATGCTTCTTCTGCAACGATTTCAAGCCCTTGGTTTGCCGCTTCCTGCTTAAATGCTGTTTCAATACCGGAAGAATAGATATCTGAACTATCATAAATAATAGCTACCTTCGATGCAATGCCCTTGCTCGCTATGTACTGAGCAGAAGCAATACCCTGATTAGGGTCGGTAAAGCATACCTGATATACATTTCCATTCTTAAGAACGTCGGTAGAAGAAGCAGATGGTGTTAACTGGAACATACCATCAACATTAGTCTCTTCCATAACAGATGCACAAGCGCCTGAGGTAACAGTACCCATGAGCATTTGCATTCCAGCATCCTTTAATGTGTTATAAGCATTAACGGCTTTTTCTCCGTCCGCCATATCATCTTCAAATTTGAATGTAATCTGAGTGCCATTGATACCGCCGGCATCATTAATTTCCTTAACGGCAAGCTCAGCACCGTTCTTTACGCTCTGTCCATATACTGCAGCATCTCCGGTAACCGGTCCGATACCACCGATGGTAAAGGTATCGCTGGAATTCTTTGTACCACAAGCTGCAAAGCTTGCTACTACCATACTTGAAACAACAAGCAGGCTTAATACTTTTTTCATTTTTTTCATAAACTACCTCCTGTTTTGTTTGGGATTAAAGAAGACGTTCCCTATACGATAACAAAAAAATACTGTCATTGATCAGAACGCCTTTATTCTTGCTATTATATTACCCTCCAACTTTGAATTTGTCAATATAATCTTTTAGTGCGTTAAAGACTAATACGTTAGCATATTAAAGCGATGTTTCCCCTCTACAGAAGCTCGCCCCCGCACTTATCACAGAACTCTAACCCCTCTAGAGTAATACCCCCACAATCAGGACATATAATTTTAGCCGGATGTATCTCCCGCTCTACAACCTCGTACTCTACCTCTTCCTCTTCTGAAACTTCCATTGTTTCCCTTGGATCTTCCCTGCCTTCTGACTCAAAGGAAGGAGAGCCATTGTTTTCTAATTCTTTCTGCTTATCCTCTGTTATGCTATCTAGTTTCTTCTTATTAAAGAAATCACTGAACAATGACACAAGCATTCCTCCCGAGCTATGGATTTAATTACCTGCTACAATTGCTTTATGTTTGCCGCTTCCTCTCATCTCAATGACTGGAACGCCTTTACCCTCGATGTAATCCTTGGTAATGATAACTCTGCCTATATTGTCGTCCTTTGGAATCTCAAACATGATATCCAGCATAACCTCCTCTAATATGGATCTTAAGGCTCTGGCACCAGTCTTCTTCTCAATTGCTTTTTCAGCGATTGCCTCCAAAGCCTCCGCATCGAATTGAAGATCTACTTCATCAAGAGCCAGAAGCTTCTGGTATTGTTTTAAAATTGCATTTTTAGGCTCCTTTAGTACCTGCACTAACATATCCTTAGTGAGACCTTCTAAAGAATACACAATCGGAAGTCTGCCTAAAAATTCGGGTATCATTCCAAATTCCCTTAAGTCATCTACCACAACTTTTTGCAAGAGATTCTTTTCTTCATCATACTTATCCTTAAGATCTGCCTTGAATCCGATGGAGGATTGCTTATTCAGTCTTGCTTTTATAATCTTATCCAGATCCGGGAAAGCTCCGCCGCAAATGAATAAAATGTTCTGGGTGTTCACCGTAGTCATTGGTACCATCGCATTCTTAGATGATGCACCCACCGGTACTTCTACATCACTGCCTTCCAGAAGCTTTAATAATCCTTGCTGTACGGATTCGCCACTGACATCACGGCTGTTCGTATTTCGTTTCTTAGCTATTTTATCAATTTCATCAATGAATACGATGCCTCTCTCTGCCTTCTTCACATCATTTCCCGCAGCTGCCAGTAATTTTGAAATAACACTTTCAACATCATCACCGATATAGCCTGCTTCCGTTAAAGAAGTAGCATCAGTAATTGCCAGTGGAACATTTAATAGCTTTGCTAATGTCCTAACCAGATAAGTTTTACCGCTACCTGTTGGTCCAATCATCAGCATATTCGACTTCTCAATCTCGATTTCCGGATCAGTCTGTGTACCGATCCTCTTGTAATGATTATATACTGCTACTGAGATTACTTTCTTTGCATGCTCCTGCCCAATGATAAAATCATCCAGACTTGCTTTTATCACATGAGGAGAAGGGATACTGCGACGATCAAAGGGTTCCTCTTTCTCAGCCTCTTCCTCCGGACTTTTCTTTTTTAATTTCTGCGTCTTCGGGATATCGTTTTGAAAGTTTGAAAGATTAAGCATATTCGGCGAAATACCCATCATATTCATATATGGGTTATCACCCTTGTTTATTGTATCAAAGGTCTTTTGCATACAATCGGAACAAATGCTAATCTGATTCGGAATATGAATCATCTTTCCGGCTTTGCTTTCCGGTCTGCGGCAAAGATAACATACCTCTTCGTAATCACTATGATCATGATCATTATTTTTATTGTTCTTATCTATATTGATATCATCAAAATTATCCACATTACTCATAAATACCTCCATTCTACCGCTGTCTAGCGGCAATAACACTGCGTTATTTCGTATAGTATATCGTATAATTCTAATCCGTACAATAGGAGAATCCTTAATGTTTTATTAAAAAACTATATAATCTTCTATTAATGAAAGCCACCTAATAAGTCTTTCTTTAAATCAGTTAAGATACAACAACAAATTAATAATTACTTCTCATAAGCAAGACAAACAATTTATTACTTCATTAAAGATGAACGAAAAAGAAACACCGATTAATCTCAACCGGCGTTTCTTTCATATTTCTATATTAGTTTTCAGATTGATTTGAAGAACTGAGACTTGGGTTCTTTCCTAATGTTACCGTAACCTGTGATTCCTCATAGGTGCCATTGGCATTTCTCATATAGGTGATTGTCACCTTGCTTCCGACACGCAGACTGTTAACATACTCCTTTAATTGAGAGATAGAGGAGATATCAATATCATCCGCTTTTGTTATGATATCATCGCCTTTCAGACCTGCTTTATCAGCAGCGCCTCCTTCGACTGCTTCATTAATATATACGCCGACCGGCATATTATAGTAAGCAGCAACATCCTCGGTAACATCATTACCCGATATGCCTAGATATCCTTGTTCTACTTCACTCAGTACTTCTCTGCTCATCAACTCTGTGATAATCGGAGTTGCCTTCGTAATCGGAATCGCATAGCCCATACCCTCTACTTCACTGGAAGCATATTTTACAGTATTGATACCAATTACTTCACCCTCCATATTAATGAGAGCTCCTCCACTGTTACCGGGATTAATAGCTGCATCCGTCTGAAGGAGCACCATTGTTTTTGAGTTGTAGCCATCAGATACTTCTACCTCACGATCCTTAGCACTTACATATCCCACTGTTACTGATTGCCCATAACCCAGTGCATTACCGATTGCAATAGCCATTTCTCCTACCTGGACATCATCGGAATTCCCAAGCTTAGCAACGGTAATGGCTTTTAAAGTGGAATCTTTTAATTTCGTAATATCCACGGTAACAACCGCAAGATCCGCAACTGAATCAGTACCTTTAATAACTGCTTCTGCCTGGGAACCATCTGCAAAGGTTACGATAATTGACTTTGTACCTTCTACCACGTGATTATTCGTTGCAATCAGCAGCTCCTTCTCATCCTTTCCGACAATAATACCGGAACCGCTTCCTTCTACTTCTTGGTCAACAGACTGACCGAACCAATCCGTTGTTTGAGTTGAGGTACTGTTAATTGATACAATTGCTGGCAGCGTATCCTTTGCTATATTACTAACAGCAGTTTCACTTACCGTCTTTATCGCACCACTCTGTGTATAACCTACTTCATAATCATAATTATCTGACAGCTCTCCAATAATTGTTTTAGATCCTGCGTTCGGATTCATTGCCAAATATAGCTTCTCTACTCCAACAAAGCTGAGTCCTGCAACCAGTCCAAAACATACCGCCTTTACTAAAAATTTAACTACACGGCCACCGGAAGAATTGGATTTCCGTTCCTTCTTAGGCGGTTTCTGATTATTTTGGCTTGTATTATTGTAATTCGAATTCGAATAATAGTAATTTTGGTTTGCATTTTGGTTATTATAATCCCATGAGGTGTTATTGGGGTTATTATTGGAGTTATAATTATTAAACCCTCGATTTTGTGATTGTTCCGCCCAAAAGCTGTAGTCCGGAGTCTTATTGTATTGATTATTGCTGCCATAAGAATTCTGACCTTGATCCTGATTTAGATTTCCATATTGACCTTGGCTTTGGTAATTACTTTGATTGATTTGTATTATTGATTGAGCTATTTGGAGATTGATTTGAGTTATAACTTGATTCCTTCATGTTATGACTTGATTCATTTGGGTTATAGCTTGACTCATTCGGGTTATAACCGGCTTCATTTGAGTTACTATTTGATTGATTTGAGTTGTTATTATCAAATTCTGACATAAATACTCTCCTTTCAATTTTTACATTTGAATTAGACAATTGGAAAACAATTTACAAATTTCACAGCTTTCCTGCCTTTATTTTAATTTTAGGATAACTAAAATCGTTTCTATGTTCAAGCCCTATACGGCATGTTCATGTCATATTCACTCGTTTCTACGTAACCAAGTTTATCAAGACTTTGTGTAGAGATTGTGAATTTATGATGAGAAATCCAAGAATTTTTATTATCCTTAAGGGTTTCCTAAAGTTTCTTAAGAAAATTTTTATTGTTGAAATCTATATAATCATGTATTATATTAGAGGAACGAATGGCACATTCCACTAATCGGGATGCACGGCTGCAGGAACACTGCCACCATAATTCTAAAGATTAAAGCATATTTTACAGTCTCAAATTAAAATATGATAGCTTGCTGCGGAAAGGAAATTGTGAAATAAATGATAAAAGATAATCAAAAGATGTTTAATCGGCTTCATAT
>JAQZBD010000267.1 GCA_029239235.1 Herbinix sp. | reverse complement strand
ACAAATATCCCGACAATGTGACACTAGAACAAACCGCTGTAATTACGAATAACGGAATCAGAGAATATTGTATATGGAATCGCTACTATACTGTGGATACTCTAGTAGAAGAGATTTATGAAGCAGGGTTCAAGAAATTTGAAGTGTTCAGTGACGTTACGGGCAAATCTTATATGAAAGATAGTCCCACTATAGCAATTCTTCTGGAAAAATAGCTAAGCCGGAAAACAAGAACCACGTTGTTTTGCAGTTGAAATCGCTATGGACTCCGATTATAATTAAAATAGCATCCTGTCAGTGGAGCTGATTCATGTCGGAAGGTTTGTATATAAATATTATAATTATGGTAAGCTATCGGAGGCTCTGCCTAAAATAAAATATTAAAATGGATGCTGACCAAGCATCGCGGAGGTACTTATGAAAAACGTCGTATTAATAGGAATGCCCGGAGCGGGAAAAAGCACAATTGGAGTTATATTAGCAAAGGTATTGGGATATCGCTTTATTGATTCGGATCTGCTAATTCAGGAGCAGGAAAAGTGCCTGCTGAAAGATATTATTGAACGTGATGGGCTTGAGGGTCTGCTTAGAATTGAAGAGCAGGTGAATTCTGACATCAAGGTGGAAGAGTCTGTGATTGCCACCGGAGGCAGTGTAATATACGGCGAAAGAGCCATGGAGCATCTGAGAGAAATCGGTACTGTAGTCTATATTCAGCTCAGTTATGAAACAATAGATAATCGCCTTGACAATATCAAGCAAAGAGGAGTGGTGTTTCAGGAAGGCCAAACGCTGCAGGATCTTTATGTGGAACGCTGTCCGCTCTATGAAAAGTATGCTCATATCATTGTGAACGCAGAGAATCTAGGCATGGAAGAAGTAATGGAAAAGATAGCACTGGAAATTGCAAAGCGATAGGAGGATTAAAGAACGAATCATGATAAAAGATGGGTATCATGAACAAAGCATAGTATCATGGCATAAGGATAATATCAAAGGTTTTATTGATTATATGTTATCAAAGGTGTAAAATAGTTATGAGTTTTTGTAGTATAACTTATTTGTTTTCTTTGATAAGAAATGGAGGAGTTGTATGTACATCGCAAGACAACCCATTTTTGATAAAGTCCTAAAAGTATATGGTTACGAACTATTATTCCGTTCTGATAGCCAGTCCACGATTTTCGATGGTAATTCGTCCATGCAGGCTACGGCTTCAGTAGTTGGTGGGTTGTATGAAGCACAAATTGAAATTATTGCAGATAATAAAAGAGTATTTATTAATTTTGATGAGCAATTCTTGCAATATGATTTTTTAGAGTTGCTTGATACAGATAAGTTAGTAATTGAAGTGCTTGAAACGGTTACAATATCGGAGACGCTGATCAATCGTCTGGAGGAATTAAAAACAAAGGGTTATAAAATTGCGCTGGATGATTTTGCGGAGTCTTATGCCGAATATCCTTTGACAAGGTTAGCTGATATTATAAAGTATGATTTGAGGGAAACTCCATTAGAGACTATAACCGAGGATATGAAAAGGGCTTTGAGGCAAAATAAAGTGCTGTTGGCTGAGAAAGTTGAGACCTTTGAGGAGTTTAGAAAAGCAAAAGAGATGGGTTTTCATCTTTTTCAGGGATTTTTCTTCAGCAGACCGAGTATTGTTAGCAAGAGCAGGGAGCATACGACCACAAAAGCGCAGTATACCAGGTTATTACAGGAATTAAAAAGTGAGGAACCCTCCTTTCAAAAGCTAGCTGAAATCATTGAGCAGGATCCTAATCTGGCATATCGACTTCTTCATGTAGTGAGTAATAAAGCGAAGGATGATCTGGTCTATTCTATAAAAAGGGCACTTTCCTATATGGGATTAAATGAATTAGAGCGTTGGATTAACATTCTTATGCTACGTGAACTTGGCGATGAAAAGCCGGATGAATTGTTAATGCTTTCTTTAATTCGTGCAAAATTTGCTGAGTATATAGCACGAAACAGCAATAAGAAGTATCAGAAATTTGAAGCTTCAATTATGGGGTTATTCAGCGTCATGGATGCTTTGTTGGATGAGCCTATGGATCAAGCGATTAAGGATATATCCATATCAGTATCCGTTAAGGAAGCGTTAATGGAGCGTTCCGGTGATCTAGCACAAATATATGATCTAATCCTTGCCTATGAGGGCGGTGACTGGGATAAAGTAGAATGCTTATGTGGTAATCTTAAAGTAAAGGTTTCCTTGCTGCAGGAGGGGTATATTAATGCTGTTAGATGGGCTGGAGAGATAATGGCTTTATTTTAGTATGTTTTACAGGGCTTCACGCTTGCTACAGTAAATAATAAAAAAGACAGGTGCTTTACTCAGAAATTAGATTGAGGTAAAGATACTTGTCTTCTTTTGATTTAAAGCGAGAAAAGAGGTTTGGTTCAACTTATCCGGTTATATTGATAAAGTGAAAAACTGGGTTTAGCATTGATTCCAATCTGAACCGCTTGTAAGAATCCTTGCAAACTCCTCCAAACCCTCCTGATCTTCTTTATTAAACCGATCAGTGACAGGACTGTCAATATCAAGGACACCAACGATTTCTCCATTGACCAACAGCGGAACTACAATTTCAGAACGTGAGGCACTGTCGCAAGCAATATGACCGGGAAATTCATGGACATCCGGCACTAATTGAGTCCTGCGTTCGGATACCGCCGTGCCGCAAACGCCTTTGCCGATAGGGATATGTATACAGGCAGGTTTACCCTGGAAGGGACCAAGTAATAACTCATTATTATGAATTAAATAGAATCCAGCCCAGTTGATATCTTTTAAGGCACCGGCAAGTAAGGCAGCAGCATTACTTAGATTTGGAATTAAAAAAGGCTCGTTATCGAGCAAAGCTTTCAATTGACTTTGTAATAATTCATAGAACTCTGATTTATCTTCCGGGTACATCGATAATGTTTCGTACATTGCAATTCTCCTTATCCAGCAAACAGACGGTTCATTTTTTCACGAATCCGATTTTCTAAGTTTTTTGTAGTAACGACATCCTTGCGATACATTCCATCTGAGTCCTGTATCAGACAGTCTCCCTCTTTTGACTCCAAAGGTAGCTTGTACTTAGGAACTTTGAGAGTGGTTTTACCCTCAAGCTCACAAATAGCATAACTTCCTTCAAATCGATCAATAATCAGTTTTTTCATGAAAAGCCTCCAATTTCAGTCTATTAAATCTGCGTCCGTTATCTCATAGTCTTTTGTATCTACGGATATATTTTTACCATTTGATGTGAATACAATGGTTCCCTGCGTATCTGTGCGATAAAGCTTAATGCTCCGCCCTTTAATTCTTTGCAAGATTTCTTCGTTCGGATGACCGTAATCGTTATCTGCTCCAACACAGATAACGGCATAAGCAGGAGCTACAGCGTCTAAGAATTCCTGACTGGTGCTGGTCACAGAACCATGGTGAGCAATCTGAAGTACATCAGCTGAAAGGTCAGAACTCTTAGCTAATATATCCTTTTCGGACTGTTGCTCTGCATCGCCTGTAAATAGGAAAGAGTTATTTCCAAAGTTTAATTTAATTACCAGGCTGTTATCATTCATATCATCATAGGCTTTACCCGGAGCCAGGATAGTAAAAGTTGCATCTCCAATATTGTATTGACTTCCTGCTTCAGGTATTGTAATCGTTAAATTCTTTTTGGCTAAAGTATCCAGTACCTCCTGTGAGGTGGCCGTTTTGTTTGTGATTTCCGGCAGAAGCACTTGATCCACTGGTAAGGAATCCAGTACTTCGTCTAATCCACCAATATGGTCACTGTAGGGATGAGTTCCAATGAGATAATCGAGCTTTTTAATATTCTGCGACTGTAGATAATTTACAACATCAATACCTTTTTGGTTCTCTCCGGTATCAATTAACATGGCAGAATCTTTTGTCTCGATTAATATGGAATCACCCTGACCTGCATCGATAAAATGAACCTCAATTATCCCTGATGGAAGGGGTGTAGTTGAGGTTTCCTTATCCTGTGTGGTACCATATTGATTTATTATGAGTACAAGTGCAATTAAGAGTGTCAAAGCAATCGTTCGCAATGATTTGTAATTTATACTTTTGCTCATAAAATCTCTCCCTTAATAATATTATAACGGGTTGTGCATGATATTACAACGAAATTATTGGATAGAATATCAAGCAAATAGAATAAAGTGCATCAAATATTACCATTTATTGGAGTTGTTTGCAATACGTTTTCGTAAATAAATGGAAAAAAGAGGAGAAAACATTGAGAATTCTCTCAATATTGTTGCAGGTTATAGCTATGTTATATAATAAATAATAGGGTAAATGTGAATGGAAAACGAAAAGGAGGCCATACGTATGAGGTTATTTACGGCAATTTTATTTAATGAAGAAGTTGTGGATTCTTTAAATAAGTCAGCCCTGAGGTTAAAGAGCTATTCGAAAGGCGGAACGTTTACGGCAAAAGAAAATTTTCACCTCACTGTTAATTTTATAGGAGAGACAAAACGATTAGATGAAGTGAAATTGGCTATGAAGCAGGCGGTAGAAAAGGCTGGGATGCATGAATTTTCATTGAAATTAAAAGGGCAGGGCAGGTTTAAACGACGAGAAGGCGATATTTATTGGATTGGAGTGGAGAGAAATGAGGCTCTCTGGAAAATGCAAAGGCAACTAGTAAAGCATTTGAAAGAAATTGGTCTTTTTGATATTGATGATATGGAATATACACCACATATAACACTGGGCCGCAGAATTCAATTAAAGGAAACAAGTCAGGTTATGGATTTTGAAAAAAGTATTCAACCCCTGGAGATGATGGTGAATAAGCTAAGCCTTATGAAGTCGGAGCGTATTAATGGAAAGCTGGTTTAT
>JAQZBD010000266.1 GCA_029239235.1 Herbinix sp. | reverse complement strand
TTCCAGGATTCATAACCAACAGGTCCGTTAATCTGGAAGATGGTTGGAGGATCTGATTTTGCAATTTCAGACTTCAAAGTCTGCTCATATGTACCGCTGGCTGCTGTAACAACCTTAACCTTTACCCCAGTCTCTGCTTCATAATCAGCTGCAATTTTATCATATACTTCAGCGATCTCAGGTTTAAAATTCAAGAAATAAATCTCATCAACTTTCTCTTCTTCTACAGCAGCAGCTTCCTCTGTAGTGTCTTCCTGTGTCGCCGGAGTAACGCTTGCTGTGTCCTTTGTAGTTTCCTCTGCTGCATCCTTCTTGCCGCAGGCTGCTAATGATCCCATAACCATTACAAGTGTCAAAAGGATTGCAAATAACTTACTAATTCTTTTCATACCTACCTCTCCTTCTTTTTGTGGAATAGCACTAATATGCTATTGTCTCACGAAATATGTTCTATTTTGTTAACGTTACCAGTAACGTTCTCGGTAACGTTTCCATAAACTAATTTTAACATATATTTTTTAAAAATCAACTACTTTTTATAATTTTTATACAACAATATTGGAAAATGCAGTAATTTCTATTTCAAATACTTTCAACCTAATTTTAGAGGCGTATTGCAAAGCTTGCAATACGCCTCTTTTTAACATCTTAATATGTTACTGTCTTTTTCTATATTTATATCCTTATACCTACTTAGAACTTACACTCTCTTGTAATCTATTGTCTAAATTCCAGCAATGATTAAGGGGGCCGTGACCTTGCCCTAATTCTAGCCCTGCTGAAATTGCACCTGTAACATATGCCTTAGCTTTCTTAATACTTTCCTTCAAGGGCAATCCTTTCGCAAGATTGCAAGCAATGGCTGAGGACAAGGTACAGCCCGTGCCATGAGTATTTTTATTTGGGATTCGCATCTGTTCATACCAAGAATACTCTTCTCCAGCGTAGAGAAGATCGTCACAGCAATCCGCCAGATGCCCGCCTTTAATTAGTACACTGCCTTTATAATAGTTTGATATCGCCTTAGCAGCCGTTATCATATCCTCTTTCGAGGTTATCTTTATTCCTGTGATATATTCAGCCTCACTTAAATTAGGTGTAATGATTGTACTAAGCGGTATTAGCTTTGTGATCAACTGCTGCATTGCAGACTCCTGGAATAATGGTTTACCGCTGGTTGAAATCATCACCGGATCTAGTACAAGATTTTTCAATTGATATCTCTTTATCCGGTCAGCAATTACTTCTATGATGTCTTCCTTAAAAACCATGCCTATTTTAACTGCGTCAGGAAAAATATCCGTGCAAACCATATCCAGCTGCTCCGCGACAAATTGGGGTTCTACCGCAATTACCTTACTGACTCCGGTTGTATTCTGTGCGGTTAATGCGGTAATAACACTCATCCCATACATTTTGTGAGCGGTTATTGTTTTGATGTCAGCCTGAATACCGGCTCCTCCGCTGCAATCAGAGCCGGCTATACTTAAAATCGTTTTCATATTACCTCCATCTGATCTCATATTACCTCCATCCCTTCTCTTTACGTCATAGCTTCGTCAAGGTGCTGTTACTCATGAGACCGGACAGCTCAAACATCTCTTTTGCAGCCACCGCAATGTCTTGCTTTGCAAGAATAGCAGATATAACAGCTACACCGTCCACACCGGAGCCCTTTAAACTCATAATATTATCCTTCGTAATACCGCCGATTGCTACTACAGGAATAGTTACCGCATCGCAGATGGCTTTTAACATCTCTAAGCTTAAGGAATTAGCATCTTTCTTCGTATTCGTTGGAAATACTGCTCCAACCCCAATATAATCTGCTCCATTTTTTTGTGCTGTTAAGGCTTCCTCTACATTATGGACTGAGATACCGATGATTTTATGTACTCCCAGACGCTCTCTTGCCTGCACGATATCTCCATCCTCTTGACCTAAATGGACTCCGTCAGCCTCTGAGGCAATTGCTATCTCTACATTGTCATTGATAATAAAGGGCACCTGGTATTGTCTGGTCAATGATTTAATCCTTTGTGCCTCTTTCAGAAACTCATGAAACGGCATATCCTTTTCTCTTAATTGAACCAGGGTGACTCCGGCGCGCAGGCTCTCTTCTACCTGATCCGTTAATTGTCGACCCTTAAGCCAGGTTCTGTCTGTTACAAGATATAACCTCATGCCTTCTTTACAAATATTCATTAAGCCCCTCATTTCTCCACGGTTACACTAGTTCAATCTTCATGAACTTGTTCATTGTTGCCGTGTTAATTTTGCTCATATGATCGATCAAATGGATTCGAAAGGACGCTGTCCCTCCATCCGTCTCCTGCAGCTTCTGCAGCGCGATTTCACCGCATATTCCCATCATACTGACTCCTGTGGCTGTTGCTTCCAGTAAATTTTCCAGATTAGCAGCACACATTGCTCCGATCACAGCTGTAAGCATGCAGCCCGTTCCGGTGATTCTACTCATCATAGTATTTCCATTGCGAATAACATACGCTCTGGAAGCATCAGCCACGATATCAATCGCACCGGTAATTGCAATAATTGCTCCTGTACGTTCTGATAATGCTTTTGCTGCGGCTACTGTTGAGGCTATATTGTCTTCTGTAATATAATCCGCCTGATCCGCATCTACCCCCTTTGTACTTGCAACTCCCTTGCTGATACATTTAATTTCGGAAGCATTTCCTCGAATTACATCAAACTTAATCTCTCGTAGTAAGCGCTCCACTGTCTCTGTACGAAGCTTTGAGGCGCCTGCACCTACTGGGTCAAGGATAATCGGATGCTTTAAAGCGTTTGCCTTTTGTCCGGCTTTGATCATGGAGCTGATCGTTCTCTCATTCAAGGTGCCGGTATTAATAACTAGAGCGTTGCAAATTGATGTAATATCCTCAACCTCATTAACATCATCAGCCATAATTGGCGAGGCTCCGCAGGCTAGCAGGATGTTTGCACAATCATTGACAGTTACATAATTCGTAATGCAATGAATGTAGGGCGATTTCTCTCTTACATTCTCTATCATATTTTCTGGTATATTTTCTGGCACATTTTCTGGCACATTTTTTACTAAGTCTTTTCGCATTCTGTGATACCTCATTATTCTATTTTTGGATACGCGAAACACCTCGTGAATTATAGTATTTCAACTTTTTCGCCGTTTAAAATTTTATTAGTAGTTCTCATGGCACACATCTTTCCGCACATGGAGCAGCTATGCTCATCCTCTACCGGAACACTTTCAAAATATGCTCTTGCCTTACCAGGATCAAGGGCATAGGAGAACATCTCTTCCCAATTAATCCTGCGTCTGGCATCACTCATCTTATTATCAATATCCCTTGCTCCTTTGATTCCTTTTGCAATATCCGCAGCATGAGCAGCGATTTTCGAGGCAATGATTCCTTCCTTTACATCAGATAAATCAGGAAGTCGAAGATGCTCTGCCGGAGTCACATAACATAGGAAATCCGCTCCGCTTGAGGCTGCAATAGCACCCCCAATGGCAGAAGTAATGTGGTCATAGCCCGGTGCAATATCCGTAACCAGAGGACCCAGAACATAAAAGGGCGCTCCATGGCATAATCTCTTCTGAAGCTGTATGTTGGCAGCAATTTCATTGATCGCCATGTGTCCAGGTCCTTCCACAAGCACCTGGACATTCTTTTCCCAAGCGCGTTTGGTCAGATGTCCAAGCTCCACTAGTTCTGATATTTGGCCAGCATCGGTACTGTCGTTGATGCTTCCCGGACGGAGTGCATCCCCTAAGCTGATTGTGACATCATAGTCATAGAGAATATCTAACACTTCATCATAGTACTCATAAAAGGGATTCTCATTACCGGTCATGCTCATCCAGGCAAATAATAGAGATCCTCCGCGGGATACAATGTTCGTCAGACGATTCGACTTTCGAAAGCTCTCCACTGCTCTTTTATTGATTCCTGCATGAATGGTCATAAAATCCACACCTTCTCTGGCATGTGCTTCCACTACCGTGAGAAAATCCTTTGCCTTAATTTCCATCAGATCCTTCTCCAGATAGCCAATCGCATCATACATCGGCACAGTTCCAATCATTGCTGTGGAATACTCGATCAGCTGCTTACGAAAGGTGTTGGTCTTTCCGTAATTGCTTAAATCCATGATGGCATCTGCTCCAAATTCAAGGGATAATTTTACCTTTTCAAATTCCTTGTCATAGTTGGCACAGTCTCCGGATACACCAAGGTTTACGTTGATCTTAGTTCGAAGTCCCTCTCCTATTCCCTCCGGTTTTAAGGAGGTATGTAATCGGTTTGCCGGAATGGCTATGGTTCCCGCTGCAACCCTCTGTATTACCAGGTTGGCGTCTATTCCTTCCTTCTCAGCTACTAGCTCCATTTCTTTTGTCAGAATACCGTTCTTCGCGGCTTCCATCTGGGTATGATATGTCATAGGTTGTACCTCTTTTCTATTATTTCTATTATTTCTTTTATTTCTTTTCTATTATTTCTCTATTATTTTTTTTATTATTTAAAATCCATTCGTTCACTTTTATAGTTCTTCTGTTCCTATCTTCGCTTGGCTTAATACAATATTGCTGAGTTTTAAAAAACTTTATTTTTACAATCCTTCAGACGGTGTCTTCCCTCATCCAATTCTTGATAACACCCGTCCTTTTTAAGATAGCAAAAAATGCTATCGCCATAACAGATCCAGCGACAGTACTTAGTCCAAAAGGCAGGATAAAGCCGTAAAAGGCTATGGTGCTGGAAAGGAAGAAGGCTGCGATTGGATAGGCAAACATCGCACCAAGGATACCCGTGCCAATTACCTCACCGAAAAATGCAAAGCCGACTTTATGGGTATATCGATATAACAAGCCGCAGAGCAAAGCCCCGCA
>JAQZBD010000265.1 GCA_029239235.1 Herbinix sp. | reverse complement strand
TTTTATATTAATCTTCTAATAACTCACATACGTAATCAACTGCTTCTCCAATTGTCTTCTTACGACGAAAGTTCATATATGGAATCTCAACATCAAACTTGTCTTCTAAGAATGTAGTAATCTGGGAGTAATGTACGGATTTAGCGTTAAGATCTTCAACAAAACGCAGATCCTCGTTCATCTCTTCCTTTGTCTTTCCAAATAAAGGTGCTCCTCTTTCTACTAGCATTGCATAAATTTCATCTCTTTGATTCATTTCTATAATCCTCCTAATATGCTTTTTTGTTAGGAGGATTTCTCCTCCTAATTAGTCGAAAACACAACATCAATTTTGTGCAATTTGCATATATATACTTTTTACTATTGATATATATATACTAATTGTATATAATGGATAAAAAAATAACAATGTTTTATAATTCAAATTGATTATGGTTTCTAAACATATAATTGTGTTCCAACACAACAAGGAGATTTTCATGGAAATAAGTAAATTTATCAGGGAATTACAGGCAATAAACCCCATATGGTTACAGAACATCAATGACAGTGAACAGATATATTCCTTCCGTCCCTATCCCTCTTCAAGCAAATTAATACCTAATATGATTTATATTGGACGCCTCTCCAGACTTTTACCTTTGGCAACGGAAGAACGTCTGAATTTTTTATGTATGGACGACCAAAATGGCAACTATGACAAGGACTTGCTCCTTGCTTCTTTTCCAAATTGTAATATCGTTATCACCAGCCATCCGATTCAATTTCAAAATCTTTGCGATATGTCAACAGAGCTCTTTTTGGCTGAAACGAAATACACCAGTTACATCAATCATATGATGGAAGCCTCTAACAAGAACAAAGGTCCCCAATACCTGGTGGATGAAGCTTTTAAGCTTGTCAAATGCCCAATCATTATCATTGATACCAGTTATAAAGTAATCGCTATGTATAACGGATTAAAGATTGAATCCAGACCTGACCTGGATACCCAAAGAGAGGTCGGATATATCACAGAACAAACACTGCAACGTATGAAGCAGGACAGGTTATATGAAAAGCTTCGTGCCTCCAAGTATCCTTCCTACGACAAGCCCAAAGCAGAACAATATGGCTGGATGACCATACTTGTCTACATTCACGGAATTGAGGTTGCTCAAATCGCCATGATGGAATATGATCATCCCTTTACCAGCTATGACTTCGAATTTCTCAACTTTTTTTGCCAGTTAATCTCCTGGGAAATGCAGAAAAATGATTTTTACAAGAACAACCGCGGCATTATGCACAGCGTATTCTTGTCCGAATTATTGGATCACAAAATACCAAATCAGAAAATTGTAAGACTGAGAAAGGAACAGCTGAATTGGAATGATTCACCCTACCTATACGTATTTACCATATTTGATAACGATGCCTCGGATTTTAACCATAAGGCACAGATTCTGGCCTATCAGCTGCAGCACATCCTTCCTAATTCAAGGTATGCCATCTATAACGGCCGTCTTGTGTTACTTGTTCAGCAAAATGAAGAAGATATCTCCGCTTTCAAGGAAGGCGGCGTGGTGGACGACTGCTTGGAATCCAATCAATTAACCGGGGTACTCAGTAATTGCTTCTCTAACCTGCTTGATATTCGAAAATTTTATGAGCAGACCTTAAAGGCACATGAGCTTCGCCAAATCATTTCGGAGGATCGCAATATTTACTTTTATTCCGATTATATGTTTTATCATATTGGTCAGATTATCTCTGAAACCTATGATTTAAAGGATTTCTACCATCCGGCAATTAATAAAATTTTAGCCTATGACAATAATAATAATACGAACTTCCTCGATACCTTGCGGGAATATTTACTCCATATTGACAATCCCACCTTATGTGCACAAAATTTGTACATCCATAAGAATACCTTCTTTTATCGCATGAATAAGATACGTGAATTGTTTCATCTTGACTTCAATGTAGGAATCGAACGCATGCGCCTGCATCTCACCTTAGAATTCTTAAAGCTGGCAGAATTGACGGAGACGCCGAAGAAAGGGAAAAAGAATTGATCTTCTAGTTCTTTATCTATATAAACTTAAATACCGAATCGGCACGCTTTCGCTCACCGGTCCGGTATTTAAGTTTTTAGGGGTAATCTATTATATTAGGGGATAGCATATTAAAGGATAATTTAAAAACGACTTACTTTATTTCAAGAGGATTAATCTTTTTATTTATCCTCTAAAACACAGATTGCCGTAATTGTGACTCCGGCGATAGCAGCCAATGCTACAATCACCATAACCATCTTTTTCATTTCAAACACCTCCTGCTATTTCGAAGGAATATTCTACACATTTGTTTCTACTAATGAAACTTCTTCCATAAGGCAGTAATTCCTGTTACCGCCGCAATGGTAACTAGAGCACCAATTATTACAGTACCTATCTTTTTCTTCATATTGCCTTCTCCTCTCTTTCTACACAATGACCACAGCCCACGCAGGGACTGACTAGTTGCTCTTCCTCTTTCTTTGTTCTGGATTCCTTCCATAGCCTTTCTGCGACCGGTGCCCATTTTTCTGCTGTTTCGACACATTTACTTGAGAATTCTTCTGCGGATTCCAGATTCTGATAGTCTGTACTCTTCGCTCCGATTTTCTCGACAAGTTGTGTCAGTCTTCCCGGGTTGTCAAGTACCGGACAGGGTCTTAGATGATTCTTATTCCAAGGCTGATTGTCGTGATAACCCATAAAAAGTGGAGATCTGTATGCTTCTAATAAGGTCTTCTCACGTATGTTGGAATCGGAGTAATGAATAAAAGCACAGGGTTCAATATCTCCGTTCGCATTGATATGTAGATAGCTTCTGCCACCGGCAATACAGCCGCCTACATATTCTCCGTCATTCCAAAAATCCACGGTGAAAATAGGTTTCGAACTTCTATATTCACGAATTTTATGATACATCATTTCACGCTGCTCTGCGGTAGCCATCAGTTCCTTTACCGCACCTTTGCCCACCGGCATATAGGTAAAGAACCAAGCAAACTTCGCCCCCATAGCAATCATCTGATCAAAATATTCTTCACTGCCGATTACTTCGGCATTGGCACTGGTATAGCAGCAGGAAATTCCAAAGGGCAGTCTTTTACTTTTAAGAATATTCATTGCTTTGATAATCTTCTGATAGGTTCCCTCTCCCCTTCTGGAATCGGTCGCTTCCTCAAATCCCTCGACGCTGATTGCAGGAATAAAATTCTTTACCCGAAGCATGTCATCCGCGAAGGCCTCATCAATTAAGGTGCCATTAGTAAAGGTGGAAAAGATGCAATCCGGATGGGATTCGCACAGTTTTATAATGTCTTTCCTGCGAACCATGGGTTCCCCTCCGGTAAATAAATACATGTAGGTTCCCAGCTCCACACCCTGTTTTACGATACTGTCCATCTCCTCAAAGGTTAGATTCATATGGTTTCCGTATTCAGCCGCCCAGCAGCCGGTACAGTTCAAATTACAGGCACTGGTCGGATCCATCAATATTGCCCAGGGGATATTGCAATTGTACTTTTGTTTATTATCCACCTGTCTCTGATAGCCTAAGAAACCGGCATTGACTACAAAATTCTCAAATAAACGATTTCTAACTCCCGGGTCAATGTCCTGCCACAAACTCATGATTAATTTATACCAATTGCTGTCTTTGTCACTGATGACCTGACGTATTGCTGTCCGCTCTCTCAAATGCATATTCTTGGCATCAAGCTTATCAAACCACCCAAGTAATTTAGGGATATTTGCTTCCGGTTCCTTATCCATGTATCCTAATGCCTTCTTTATTGCAAACGCTTCCAAATGTTCAATGATTGCCATCTTTTATTCCTCCTTCATTAGTATCAATATGAGTTATTTTCATGTTGGTGCCTTATTTTAGAATAAAAAGATTATATTTATGTTATGAATTCGTTTATAAAATATTAATTCAGATATTTTCTTTTTTATTTGTATAAGGATTTAGGCTGTGAAGTGAATATGGGGGCATATATATCCACCTGGGCTTGCCGCAGAAGCTTGCTTCTGTAAACATGCCCATGATTGCCAAGTTCAGGCAATCACGGGAGGCCCGGTCTGCGCCCATATGGATATATATGCCCCCATATTCACTGCGTTAGTGTTAATAGGCTTTTGATGCTTTAATTCTCATAGGCGATTGCGAAACTCTCATAATCTGAAAATATCGCATACCACAGCAGATACTGTTTCGATGCGGAAGCACTAATTTTATATCCTGCTTTAACTCGATCTCTCTCTTTGTCTTCTCGCTGAATAAATCATATGAATTCCCATGATAAAAATCATTAAGCAAACAATTCCTCCTACGCTGCCATTTAGTTGACGCTGAATTCCTGAGTCCTTCGAACCAAAGGAAACAAACATTGCCGTCTGCAGTGAAAGCATGGAAACCACGGCATCTGCATAACCAATATGCCTGATTGTTATTAAAAGTGGTGATTTTAATTTTCCAACTTTTATCATGTTGATGATGGACATAATTGTTTTATAAAAGGTATAAGCGGCCACTGCAAAAATGAGTGAACCGGGATAGCTATGAGCCCTATTGGAATATACCATTTGAATCACCGCCGCTCCTAGTGCTATGGTTAACAAGATAAATAAAATACCACAATTTCGTAAAACGAACCATTCTTTTCTCTTTACCTGCTGTGTTCCGGAAGCCCTCGGGCTTCTCCATTCAAATTGAACAGTGATAAAGCGCATGATACTAAGGACAATATAGTAGGCCGATAAGGCTCCGAACCATATCGAATGATTTCTATAACCATAGATGCCATTGGCTAGAGCATAAATTAAATTAACAGAAAGTGAGGTATAGGTGAACACAACGGTCCTATAC
>JAQZBD010000032.1 GCA_029239235.1 Herbinix sp. | reverse complement strand
CCTGATAAAGGACAGGTGGTATTTGAAGGCAGGGATATCACAAAGCTGCCGCCAAACGAACGTCAGCTTAATACTGTATTTCAAAAATACGCTCTATTCAACCATATGACCATTGCAGAGAATATTGCCTTTGGTTTGAAAATAAAAAAGAAAAGCTCATCTTACATAAATGATAAGATTAAATATGCGTTAAAGCTGGTTAATCTGGATGGCTATGAGAACCGTACCCCGAATTCCTTAAGCGGTGGTCAACAGCAAAGAATTGCTATCGCAAGAGCCATTGTGAATGAACCTAAGGTGCTTCTTCTAGATGAGCCTCTGGGCGCCCTAGATCTAAAGCTTCGCCAGGACATGCAATATGAGTTGATTCGCTTAAAGAATGAGCTGGGCATTACCTTCGTATATGTTACCCATGACCAAGAAGAGGCCCTTACGATGTCAGACACTATCGTGGTAATGAACCAGGGTTATATACAGCAGATCGGAACCCCTGAGAAGATTTATAACGAGCCGGAAAATGCATTTGTAGCCGACTTCATCGGTGATAGTAATATTATTGCTGCCACTATGGTAGAAGATAGGCTTGTTAATATACTTGGAGCTAATTTCCCTTGTGTAGATGATGGCTTTGGTAAGCAAAAACCAGTGGATGTTGTGATTCGTCCTGAGGATATTGATTTGGTGAAGCCTTCGGAAGGAATTATCGCCGGTCGTGTTACCTCTTTAATCTTCAAGGGCGTTCATTATGAGATGGAGGTCATGGCTAATGGCCGGGAATGGCTTGTTCACTCTACTGACTTATGTGCCGTTGGAACTGAAGTGGGCATCAAGGTTGACCCTTTTGATATTCAAATCATGAATAAACCTGCCTCTGAAGACGAGCAGGCGGCTGTGATCAATGAGTAATCCCTGTAACGAGAACTCTATCTTATACGTAATCTCTACTCTCAAAAGAAAAGCATGCTTTGATCATCGAGATACCTAATTATAAACTATTAAATAAGGAGTTGTGTGTTCTATGAATGACACCAAACCAAAGCTTAATCCCTCTTCCGATTCCGGGTTAATGCTTCCTCATACCAATCGAATAAAATTACTTTCTTTCCCCTATATCATTTGGATGGCAGGATTTATTATCATACCGTTGGTTATGATACTTTTTTATGGTTTGACCAACAAAGAAAACAGTTTCACCCTTGAGAACCTTGCTGCCATTGCAGAGCCTATTAACTTACAGGCCTTAGGCCTCGCTCTGCTGCTATCCATTATTAGTACCGTAATATGCCTTATTTTATCCTATCCCTTATCCATTATATTAAATAATATTAAGCTTAAAAGTAATAGCCTGATTATATTTATCATCATCCTGCCCATGTGGATGAATTTTTTGCTGAGAACCATCGCCTGGCAGAACATATTAGAGAAGTCGGGAACTCTTAATACCCTGCTTACCTTTTTACATCTGCCAACGATTAATATAATTAATACCCCAGCTGCAATCATATTAGGTATGGTCTACAACTACCTTCCCTTTATGATTCTGCCAATTTACAACGTACTAATTAAAATTGATCAGGATGTCATTAATGCGGCACGAGATCTGGGTGCAAATACCTTGCAAACCTTTACTAAGATTATCTTTCCTCTTAGCCTTCCCGGCGTAATTAGTGGAATTACTATGGTTTTTGTTCCCTCCCTAACTACCTTCGCCATCTCTTCTATCCTTGGCGGAAGTAAGATTTTACTCATGGGTAATGTTATTGAGCAACAGTTTACACTCGGCAATTGGCATGCAGGTTCCGGCTTATCACTGGTACTGATGATCTTCGTCCTCCTTTGCATGGCCATCTTATCGAAGTATGACAAAGAAGCGGAGGGCAGCAATATATGGTAAAGAATTTTTTTAGCCGTTTCTATATTGGCATCATTCTCCTCTTTCTGTATGCTCCAATTATCATTTTGATTGTACTCTCCTTTAATCAGTCAAAATCAAGAGCAAAATGGGGTGGCTTCACCTTAAAATGGTATGGAGAATTATTTCAAAACGACGACATAATGCGGGCTTTGTATACCACGTTAATCCTTGCCTTTGTCTCTGCATTGATTGCTACAATCATTGGAACTGCAGGTGCATTTGCTATCAACAGTATGAAAAAGACTCCTCGCTTTATTATGATGGGCGTCACCAATATTCCAATGCTGAATGCAGATATTGTAACGGGTATTTCCTTAATGCTGCTCTTTGTTGCATTACGTTTTTCTCTGGGCTTTACCAGCGTATTACTTGCTCACATAACCTTTAATATTCCTTATGTTCTTTTAAGCGTTATGCCGAAGCTCAAGCAGCTAAATCCCAATACCTTTGAAGCAGCTCAGGATTTAGGAGCCTCACCGATCTATGCCTTTTTTAAAGTAATACTACCGGATATATTACCAGGTATTATATCTGGATATTTTCTGGCATTTACCATGTCTCTGGACGATTTTGTTATTACTTATTTCACAAAGGGTCCTGAGATTAATACCTTGTCCACAAAAATCTATACCGAGGTCAGAAAAGGTATTAAGCCAGAGATTTATGCTCTATCTACGATTATGTTTGTCGCCATTCTGATTCTCTTAATCCTGGTGAATCGCAAAAATGCTGATAAGCATGTACCAATACGCAAATAACATGTAACCATACGTTAATAACATTTACTTATGTGTAAATAATAAGAATTTATATAACAAACGAAAGGATATGACGATGAAAAAACTAGCAGTCCTACTAATTGCACTAACCCTTTGTAGCGCCATGCTTATTGGATGCAGCGAAGATACCTCTGAGAAAGTGTATGTTTACAACTGGGGTGAATACATGGACCCCGACGTACGTGATCAATTCGAAGAAGAAACAGGAATTAAGGTTGTTTATGATGAATTCCAGACAAATGAAGAAATGTATCCAAAAATCAAAGAAAATGCCGTTCAATACGATGTAGTCTGTCCTTCAGACTATATGATCCAGAAAATGATTGAGGATGATTTACTAGCTGAAATAGACTTTAGCAAGGTTCCCAATTTATCTAATATAGATCAGACATATTTAGACAGTTCAAAGAGCTTTGATGCAGCAAATAAGTATAGTGTACCTTATTGCTGGGGCACTGTCGGTATCTTATATAACAAAACAATGGTAGATGAACCGATTGATAGCTGGGCTTCTCTCTTTGATGAAAAGTACTCTGGAAATATCTTAATGATTGATAGCGTGCGTGATGCTTATGCTATTGCTCTTAAGTACTTAGGATATAATATTAATTCCACAGATAAGGCTCAGATTGAGGAAGCAACCAAACTGCTCCAATCACAGTATCCCTTGGTACAGGCATATGTAGTTGATCAGGTTCGTGATAAGATGATCGGCGGAGAAGCCGCACTCGGTGTTATCTATTCCGGCGAAGCTATTTATACCCAAAGAGAGAATCCGGATCTGGAGTATGTTGTTCCAAAGGAAGGTTCTAATGTATGGATTGATGGTTGGGTTATCCCGAAAAATTGCAAGAACAAGGAAAATGCAGAAGCCTTTATTAACTTCATGTGCAGACCTGACATCGCTTTAAAAAACTTTGAATACATTACTTATTCTACACCAAATAAGGCTGCCCGAGAAATGATTACAGATGAAGATATTAAGAACAGTACTGTTGCATTCCCTGAGCAAAGTGTGTTAGAAAGATGTACTACCTTCTCCTATCTTGGTTCCGAGTTAGAAGCTTTCTACAACGATGAATGGAATAAGGTTAAATCAGGTACTAATTAATTTATTAGTGTGCAAATACGGGGAATGGTTCCTATGATATCGCGGAATCATTCTCCTTTTATTTATATAGATTATAATTGCTATCTAGTCTAATATTGTTATTAAAGAGCTCTTGATGTTGTTATGTCTGCTTCGTGTTATTAAAAACTGTTTCATGCAATTAAGGCTGTTTCATACTATTAAGTCTGCCTCATGCTACTGAAGACTGTTTCATGCTATTTAGGCTGCTTCATACTATTAAGTCTGCCTCATGCTATTGAAAGACTGTTTCATGCTATTTAGGCTGTCTCGTTCTATTAAGACTGTTTCATGCTATTAAGTCTGTCTCATGCTATTAAAGACTGTCTAATACCACTTAAAACGAGGCTGCAACCAATGGTTTACAAAAGTCGGAAAACTCAAATGGTGTATTATAAGAAGAAAGTCAATAAAGTCCTTTGATTTAACCCAAATACCTGCTCATAAGAAGAATCTTAGGATAGACCCTGATGATGAAGCAAATATTAGCTTTGACTTAGTTATAGAAAAGTTAAATAGGAAAAAATGTATCTTTGGTCCCAGCTGTGACTTGTTAACCAGATTATTCTTAGATGGGAATGAAATTACAGGTATAATAGAAAGTTATGATTATGGCATGCTAAATATAAGAAAAGGCAAAAAGATCCGAATTGCAGATATTACAAATATGGTCTTTTTAAGTGAGTTATAATTGCAAATTACTAATGCACGTTGAAACAGCTCCCCTTGGGAGTGGGAGCTGTTTCGTGCTGGGAACAATATATAAGGGGGAAAGTATATATAATGAGGGATTATATATACCATGTTGTAAGCTAACTCATAATAACTTTGGTAATTATCAAAGGTTTTCCTTTTATGCTAATATTATAACCTAAAACCAAAGTTTATTCTGTAGCCATGGCTACTTTTTATATATATTTCGAATTATGTAAAATACTAAACAAAAAACTATCTGAGGTATCTTAACCTTCGCTATTAAACAAAATATCTGTCCAGTAATCCTTTGAACGCTTTACCATGTCTTGCTTCATCCTTAGCCATCTCATGAACTGTGTCATGGATTGCATCAAGATTAGCTGCCTTAGCACGGGTTGCTAAATCCTTCTTACCCATACATGCGCCATTCTCTGCGTCTACTCTCATCTGAAGATTCTTCTTTGTACTGTCTGTTACAACTTCACCAAGTAATTCAGCAAACTTTGCTGCGTGCTCTGCTTCTTCCCATGCAGCTTTCTCATAATAGGAGCCTACTTCCGGATATCCTTCTCTATAAGCTACTCTTGCCATAGCTAAATACATACCAACCTCGGTACATTCACCCATGAAATTGTCTCTTAAGTCCTTAATGATATCTTCGCTAACGCCCTTTGCAACGCCTACTACATGTTCATCAGCCCAGAACATTCCTTCTGATTTCTCAGTGAATTTCTCACTTGCTGCTTTACAAATTGGACATTGATCCGGTGCACTTTCTCCTTCATGTACATAGCCACATACCTGGCAAACAAACTTTTTCATATTGCTAATCTCCTTTAGTCTTTTCTAATGTCTTTGCATTTTAAATAATAGTAATGATTACTGTTGTTATTATAATATAATAATTGATAAGAATTGTCAATAGTAATTTTCAACTTTTTTGATTATTTTATTTAACTTTTACTTACTCCTAGCTAATAGCGAAACTTAGCCCTCAAATAATCGTGAAAAAAGGTGACCTGGCAGGTATGCCAGCTCACCTTTTTTCTGCTATTTTATAAAGTGTTCTTCGTTTCACCCGGTTGCCTTTTGTTACACTTTACGAATACAGTTCGGACATACCCCATAGAAGAAAGTCACATGTCCCTCTACTTTACCTTCAAAGCCTGCGCCTGCAATCTTATTGATATGATCAATAGATTCCATTTCAATATCAAGTATTCTGCCGCAGTCATTACAGAGGAAATGATAATGAGGCATGGTGTTTCCATCAAATCGGTCACTTCCATCCTGACAATTCAGCTTGGTAATCTCACCTTGCTCTGCCAGTAAATTCAGATTCCGATATACGGTGCCCAAACTAATATTAGGATATGTTGCTCGAATATTCATGTATACTGTATCCGCGGTCGGGTGTTCCTTTGTGTGAGCGAGATATTCCTTAATCGCTTCTCTTTGTCTACTAAACTTATTAACCGCCATAGCTACATCTCCTACAAATAATAGTAATTATTATTATATATATTTTACCTATATTCGTCAAGTATAAAGCAGAATTTCTTAAACTTAAATATTTACAATATGGCTTTAGTGCCAAAAGTTATCGTTATACTTAAAATCAATTCGCCCTATTTTTCTATAGCCTGCATGTAACGCATAATATTATCAACAGTTAAATACAGATCCTCTCTTGCTCTTTTCCTGGCATCCTTATATTCCACAGCCACACGATTTATACTGAAGATACCACTGACTCCCTTTTCATAGGCTTCCTCAATATCATCTCCAATATCACCCACAATAGCAATCAATGGAACCTTTGCTTTCTTTGTTCTCTTCGCGATTCCAATAACTACCTTGCCGCGAATGCTTTGGGTATCAATCTTTCCTTCGCCGCTAAGTACATAATCCGCTCCGACTAACAGCTCATCGAACTTCACCGTATCAAGTACCGTATCAATCCCCATTTGTAATGCCGCTCCGAAAAACGCCAGCATTCCATAACCCATTCCTCCGGCAGAGCCTGCACCCTTAGCTTCTGCTATTGACAGCTTTAATTCTTTTTGAAGCACCTGATCCAGATGCTGTAAGCCGCTATCCAGCTCTTCCACTATTTCTGGCGTCGCACCCTTCTGAGGGCCAAATACATGAGCAGCTCCTTTTTCTCCATATAAGGGATTATCGATATCGCACATTGCCACCAACTCAACTCCCTTGAGCTGCGAGAGCAGCCCTGATGTGTCAACATGCTCAATATTCTTTAGAGTACCACCTGTAGGAATAAAGGAATTACCCGCTTTATCGCAAAAAACAGCACCCATAGCTGCTGCCGCTCCGGCTCCGGCATCGTTCGTGCAGCTTCCACCCAAGCCTATAATTAATTTTCGGCATCCCCGTCGTATTGCATCCTCCATTAATTGCCCGACACCATAGGTCGTGGTTTTCCGGGGATCTGCCTTTCCTTCCACCAACGGCAGACCGGCGCAGGCTGACATCTCAATTACGCCAACTCTTCCAGCTCCGATTATTCCGTAAAATGCCTCCATATCCTCAAAATAAGGTCCTTTCACCCTTATTGTTACCTTCTCTCCGCCCATTGCCTTTAAAAAGGCATCTACACTTCCTTCACCGCCATCCGCCACCGGTATGGATATAATCTCTGCTTCAGGTCTATTCTTACGTATTGCCTTCTCCATAATAGAGCATATTTCTTCCGAGCTCATTGTGCCTTTAAATGAATCCGGGATAAGCAAGAATTTACTCATAGGTTAACCTCCTTATTACAAATGGGACGGCAAATCAGCCGTCCCATAATCGTTGATGCCTTATTACGTCAGCTGCGCCAGCTTATCATAAACACTTTAGAAAATGAGTGACAAAAGAAATATTTCTATAATAGCCGCAATACCCATGACCAGAGTCATAACAGTCTGAGTCTTATAACCCTTATCCGGGGTCATGGCGCCAAAGTTAGTTACTACCCAGAAATAGCTGTCGTTTGCATGGGAAACTACCATTGCACCTGCACCGATTGCCATAACCGTAAGAACGGATAGAACCGGAGTATTAAGTCCAAGAACAGGCAGCATCGGAGCCAGGATTCCTGCTGTCGTAGTAATCGCTACCGTAGATGAACCCTGTGCAGTCTTTAAGATTGCCGCCAGCAGGAACGGGAAGAAAATACCGATTGCCTGGAATACAGTTGCGTTATCCGTGATGAAGGTCACGAGTCCGGAAACTGCGATCACTTTACCAAGAACTCCACCGGCAGCAGTTACAAATAGAATTGGTCCTACAACCTTAAGGGTCTCATTGGTTAATTCATAAAATTCACCCATTTTCTTTGCAGAAGATAATGTTATTATTCCAAAAATAGTTCCTGCTGCAAGAGCGATAATCGGTGTCCCAAGGAAGGCTAGAATCTGTGCTAAGATACCGGTAACCTTCATCATCGCTACCACTGAGGAAATTCCCATTAGCAGGATTGGAACAATAATTGGTGCCAACGACATAATTCCGTTCGGTAATTTACCGTAGCTTTTCACTAATTCATCATAGGATTGAACGATCTCATCATTATTCATATCTGCTTCGTCACTGGCTTTGACCTTCTTACCTATGTACTTCGCATAAAAGTAACCTGCAATCAGTGGAAATACAGAACAGAGAACGCCCATACCAATCACTAACAAAAGATTATCACCTACACCAAGTGTATTTGCCGCAGCAATCGGTCCGGGAGTAGGAGGAATTAACACGTGAGATACATACAAGCCACCGGCTAATGCAACGGTCATTGCCACACTGGAAGACATTGTTTTTTTAACTAACGCCTTTCGAATCGGATTTAAAATAACAAAACCACTATCACAGAATACAGGAATAGACACCACCCAACCCATAATCAGCATGGCAAGCTCCGGTCTTTTCTTACCTACCAGCTTAACCGTCATATCAGCAAGCTTTAGAGCTGCTCCTGTTTTCTCCAGTATCGTACCAATTAACGCACCGAGAATAATTACAATACCAATGCTGGTAAATGTGCCGCTGAAGCCTGCACCGATTACAGCAGCCAACCCCTGCGTTTGAACTACCCCGTCTACCTTAACATCCGTTAGCGGAATTCCTGCAACCAATCCTAATAGCAGAGAAACGCTCATAATTGAAAGGAAGGGATGAATCTTCAGCTTTGATATTGCGAGAATCATAAGTATGATGGCAATAACAAATGCGATAATTAATGAAATGCCTGACATAACAAATACCTCCATTATTATAATAAAAAACACGACGTCGTTTGATGTAACCCTATTATAATTCCATAAAAAAGTAAAATCTATGTTATGGGAGCCAAAAAGCCCAAGGAAATATTGTTATAATGTCTAACTACTCAAAATATAAATCACATTATTTGTAACATTTGACTAGTATATCATTTTGTCGCGTACATCCTGATAAAAATGTATGGCATTGTAAAACAGGGATGAATACCTGATCGATCTGGGATCATAGCCCGTTCTTTCCTTAATCTTATTTAGTTTATATTGAAGAGTATTCTTATGAATAAACATTCGATTAGCTGTTGCAGTGATTGAGCCTTCCTCTTCATAAAAGATATTTAATAAACCAATCCACTGATTAATCTCCTCCAGAGTACAATCCCTAAAAATACGAAAGATATACTCGCGCTTAATACTGCTGGTTAGCTCACTCTGAAAAATCTCCATAGAGATACTGGAATATAAACGTATGCTCTTTTGAGGTGAGCGCAGGGACGTCTTGAGTGCCTTGCTGGCTTTGATGACGCAGCTATGAATCAGAGCAAACCCTTCACTGCCGGCATCAATACCACAGAAAAACTTAATTGGATGCTTTGACTCAATTTCCTTTTTCATATGTTCGGCAAGCCTTTTCATTTCGTAATCTGCGCAATCCGAAACAGCACAAAGAAGCTCCACTCCGTTTTTTAGCAAATAATTGTTTTTATCCTCCAGGATAACGCTGACAACTATCTTCTCAGCATCATCTATCATACGTTGTGCTTTCTCATTCTGTGTCTCTTCCGAAAGGAAGGAGATTGCCAAAATTCTTCTTGGAATTGTAATATCAATCTGCATGGCTTTTCCCTGCTGTATAAATACAGGAGTAATATTCTTCGGTTCGCCAAACATCCACTCATCCAGATACCGTTCCTTGATACGTTTATCAATATCCTTCTGCTCCTTATAATACTGATCCAGCAAAAGTATCTCAGTCATTTTTTTAATAATCTGACCATATTTTTCAACCTCATGATAAGGGCCGGTTACACCAATAACTCCTGCTATTTCATCCTGGAAATTAATCGCCAGATTCAGACCCGGTCTCGCTCCTTCATATTCGCTCTCACTCTTTACTATTATCTCTTGCAGCTTTTTATCAATCAGCTCTTTCGCTGCAGCATGAAAGGTCCCAATACGATTTGCATCACTGCTGGCAATGATAATTCCATCTGCATTCATCATATTAATTTTTTCGCCGATTATCTTGCTGATTTCCTGAACAATATAGGTTGCGTTACGCTTGGATATATACATAGAGATACCACCCGCCTTTTAAGACATTCAAACTAAATTTAATAGGATCTTCCTTTTTCATAAGCTTATAATGCATAAATTATAGCATATATCTAGTACAAATCAATAACTTTGCCTTCTTACCGACTAACTGGCAAGAAAGCAACCCCCATATACAATGCAGCATTTTTCTTCCTGTCTTAGTAATTATCTTCTAATTTTTAAAATTTTCTTATAATACTGAGCATTACCAATGCTTTTGTGGTATTATTGTAGCACTGAGCAAATGAAATGATACTGTTTATCTTTTAAGATAATCGAATAGATATTGTGCCGAATTTTCGCTTTTACTATTTATAAACCGTCTTAAAAAGGATCACGCTTTAAGGAGTATAAAACAGTTAATCACTTGAGACTCTATTATTAATACACCACTAGTTAAGGAGGGGCTTTTATAAAAACTATGCTATCACACTTACGAGCTTATCGAAAGGAAAGTATTCTCGCACCGCTTTTTAAGATGCTGGAGGCTTCCTTTGATTTATTGGTGCCACTGATTATGGCATCTATCATTGACTACGGTATTGCCGGAGGCCATAAAAACTACATTTTACGCCAGTGTGGTATCTTACTTCTTTTGGCCGTGATTGGGCTTAGCTGCAGCATTACGGCTCAATATTTCGCTTCGAAAGCGGCGGTCGGATATGCCACCAACCTACGTAGTGCCTTATTTAAACATATTCAATCTCTGGGCTTCTCCGAGATGGATACCCTAGGAACCAGTACATTAATAACCCGAATGACCAGTGATATTAATCAGGTACAAAATGGGCTGAATCTATTTTTACGTCTCTTTCTTCGCAGCCCCTTCATTGTAATCGGAAGTTTGTTTATGGCTTTTCAGATTAATAGTGCAGCAGCTCTTATCTTTGTTGTAGTCATACCTGTCCTTTGCATCGCTGTATTTGGCATTATGCTATATACCCTGCCCCTCTACAAAAGAGTTCAGGAGCGTTTGGATCACATTCTCGGGTTTACAAGAGAAAACCTGACCGGCGCTCGGGTAATACGTGCTTTTGGAAGAGAAGCACATGAAACCTCCAGGTTTGAAGATGTTAATAGGCTTCTTTGCCGGCTTCAGCTCAAGGTTGGAGCAATCTCCAGTCTCATGAATCCGGTTACTTATATTATTATTAATATCGCTATCATCGCTATTCTTTATACCGGTGCCGTAAAGGTGAATACAGGATCTCTGCAACAGGGTGATGTAATCGCTCTTATCAGCTATATGGGTCAAATTCTGATTGAGCTGGTCAAACTGGCGAATCTGATTATTCAGATTACAAAAGGTGTTGCGTGCGCAGGAAGAGTCCAAGCCGTCTTCCAGATTCGTTCCGCTATGGATTTCCCCAATATTCAATCCTCAAACTACCGCTCAGAATCCGAAGAAGCAGTTCGTTTTGAACAGGTATCACTCACCTATAAAGGTGCCGGTGAAAATAGCCTGGAAGGGATTAATTTTTTCGCTAATCACGGCCAGGTTATCGGTATTATTGGCGGAACCGGCAGCGGTAAATCAAGCCTGGTGAACCTAATTCCCCGCTTTTATGATGCGACCGGTGGCATGGTTAAGATTTTTGGAAAGCCAATTAAAGAGTATTCACGGGAAGAGCTTAGAAAAAGAGTTGGTGTTGTTATGCAAAAGGCTCAGCTATTTCAAGGCACCATACGCTCTAATCTTCTATGGGGCAATGAGAATGCTACTGAGGAGGCACTATGGAAAGCTCTAACAAGCGCACAGGCAGCAGACTTTGTCCGTGATAAACAACAAGGACTGGATCACATAGTAGAACAAGGGGGACGCAATCTTTCCGGCGGTCAGCGGCAGCGCCTCACGATTGCCCGGGCACTTGTAAAGAATCCGGATATCCTAATTTTAGATGATAGTACCAGTGCTCTTGATTACGCCACTGATGCTGCACTAAGAAAAGCATTAGCAGATCTTACCGGAAAGATGACTATATTTATTGTTAGTCAGCGTACCTCCAGTATTCGTCATGCAGATAAGATTCTGGTCTTGGAGGATGGTCGCCTGGAAGGCTCAGGTACTCATGAGGAGCTATTAAAGACCTGCGAGATCTATCAGGAAATATATGAAAGCCAATATAGAAAGGGTGGTGAGTAAAAATGCCTCAGCAATCCGGAACACAAAAAAGCCCCAAATCTAACCCGCCAAAGGTTCCTCTTGCAAAAACCAAGAGCCGTATCGTCTTTAAAAGAGTACTTAGCTCCCTGAAACCCTACCGCGGTTACGTTTTTCTTAGTATATTTTTAGCAGTAATTAGTGTTGCCACCCAGTTGTATATTCCAATTTTGACAGGTCAAGCTATTGACCTAATGCTTGGAATAGGGCAGGTAGAGATATCCGGTATCATACCGATCCTGGGTACTCTTGCAATTACCGCCGCCCTGTCTGCCATCATTCAATGGCTCCTTAGCCTCTCAAATAATCGTATTACCTACTCTCTTTCCAGGGATCTGAGAAATCGTATGATGGGCAAGCTGCAAAAGCTGCCTCTATCCTATCTGGACTCCCATTCCTCCGGAGACCTGGTTAGTCGCATGATTGCGGATATGGATACCTTTTCTGATGGTATTCTAATGCTGTTCACTCAATTATTTACCGGTGTTATCACGATTGCCGGTATTCTCGGCTTTATGCTATATATTAATGCTACGATTACCCTGGTGGTTGTCGTTCTAACACCACTAAGTCTTCTAGTGGCAGCTTATATTGCCAAGCGCAGCTATCAATATTTTCAGAACCAAAGCCGTGTTCGAGGTGAGCAAACTGCCTTGATTAATGAAATGATTGAGGGACAGAAGGTGGTTCAAGCTTTTGGATATGAAGCCAGAAGCCAGGAAGCCTTTGATACAATTAACTCCAAGCTTCAAAAGATTACACTTAAATCCATCTTTTATAGCAGTATTACCAATCCTGCTACCCGCTTTGTTAACAACATGGTATATGCAGGAGTGGGTTTGGTGGGTGCTTTATTTGCGATCGCCGGAAGTTTATCCGTGGGTCAGCTAAGTATATTTTTGAATTACGCCAACCAATATACCAAGCCCTTTAATGAAATATCCGGTGTCATTACAGAGCTGCAGAATGCGCTTGCCTGCGCAGCTCGTGTCTTCGAGCTTTTGGATGAGCCGGAAGAGGTTCCGGAGGATGAACATGCTGCCAGATTAGTTAGTGACGGGAATATCACTATTGATCATGTTTACTTTAGCTACACTCCCGAGCAAGAGCTGATTCGAGATTTTAATCTGTCTGTAAAGCCGGGGCAGAAAATTGCCATTGTCGGCCCCACCGGCTGTGGTAAGACGACGCTAATTAACCTTTTGATGCGCTTCTATGACGTGACCAAAGGTTCCATCTCAGTTTCAGGGATTGATATCCGAAAGGTAACCAGAGCCTCCCTGAGAAGCAATTATGGTATGGTGCTGCAGGAGACCTGGTTAAAGGCCGGAACCATAAAAGAGAATATTGCCTATGGTAAACCGGATGCTACAGACGAGGAAATTGTTGCTGCCGCAAAAGCAGCCTTTGCCCATAACTTTATCAAGCGTATGCCGGAGGGTTACAATACAGTAATCTCTGAGGATGGTGGTAATATCAGCCAAGGGCAGAAACAGTTGCTATGCATTGCCCGTGTCATGATTTGCTTTCCTCCGATGCTCATTTTGGATGAAGCCACCAGCAGCATTGATACACGTACAGAGATGAAGATTCAGTCTGCCTTCTCCTATCTGATGAGGGGGCGCACCAGCTTTATCGTTGCTCATCGTTTATCAACCATTCGTGAAGCAGATCTAATCCTTGTGATGAATCAGGGTCGTATCATGGAGCAGGGTAATCATGATAGCTTATTGAAGAGCGGAGGCTTTTATTCAAAGCTATATTATAGTCAGTTCGATGAGACACCATCTAACTCTTAAAATATTACGGGTCTCTTAGCAATCATATCAAAAATTGATCTAACAGTATGACAAAGCCGCATGAAAGCAGTTTAACCTAGCTTACATGCGGCTTCGTATTTTTATTATAAATTAACCAACTTTTCATTTTCCAAGGTTAATTATTTTTTGTTTCTTGGTTTTAATTTTCTATTACTTGAATCTTATTTTCTGTTTCTTGGTTATTACTTTCTATTTGCTGGTTCAATATTAATGCTCTTACCCTTGATCTTTGCTGTCTTCATTACCTGAATAACATCGGATGCATATTCTCTAGGAACTTCTACAAAGGTATATTTATCATACATATCGATAGATCCGATCAGTTTTCCTGGCATACCGGTTTCTCCTGCGATGGCACCAAGAATATCACCCGGTCTTACTCTCTGATTCTTTCCAAGGTTAACGAAAAGTCTCACCATACCTGCTTCTGCACCGGTATCACCGAAATCATCTGACATTCTTTCGTCATCTGCTTTACTGCTTTCATCACCCATCATCAGCTTTAAGAACGCTGCTGCTATGTCAAGGGAGGTGAAATCTTCTTCATTCACTCTCTCTTCAATTAGATTAACCATCTTGCTTAAATCTTCATTCTGAATGAGAGTTGTAACCTTTTCTAAGATTTTCTCGGCCTTTACAGCTGTTACATCATTGATGGATGGAATCGGCTGAGCCTTAATCTTAGTCTTGCAGTATCTCATAATATCCTTCAGCTTATAGAGTTCTCTGCCTACTACTAAGGTAAACGCTCTACCCTCACGGCCAGCACGGCCTGTTCGGCCAATGCGGTGAACATAGTACTCATCATCCTGAGGTACATCGTAATTAAATACTGCTTCAACATCATCAACGTCGATACCTCTTGCGGCTACATCAGTAGCAACCAGGATTTCTGTCTTTCCGCTACGGAAGCTATGCATTACTCTATCTCTTTGCTGCTGCTTTAAGTCTCCATGGAGACCTTCTGCAAAATATCCTCTTCCCTGTAAAGCAGAAGTCAGCTCATCTACCTGCTTCTTAGTGTTACAGAACACAAGGCAAAGCTTTGGATTATACATATCCAGCAGTCTTGCTAATACGTCTTCCTTGTTTCTCTGGGACACTTCATAGTAGTACTGCTCAATCTTTGGTACAGTTAATTCTTTCTTAACTACACGAATAATCTGTGCATCCTTCTGATAAGTTCTTGCGATCTCAAGGATCGGCTGAGGCATTGTCGCTGAGAATAGGATCGTCTGTCTTTCCTCTGGAATCTGACCAAGGATGGTTTCGATATCTTCACGGAAGCCCATGTTTAACATTTCATCTGCTTCATCAAGAATAATCGTATTCACCTGATCAAATTTTATAGTCTTTCTTCTCATGTGATCCATTACTCGTCCAGGTGTACCAATGATAATCTGAACACCGGATTTTAAAGAACGAATCTGCTTTGAGATTTCCTGTCCGCCATACACTGGAAGTATTTTAATTCCATGCATGAAATTAGCCAATTTTCTTACTTCTTCGGCAACCTGTATTGCCAATTCTCTAGTCGGGCATAATACAATTGCCTGTAAATGTCTTTCCTTGGTATTAATTTTCTGTAATAACGGAATGCCAAAGGCTGCTGTCTTTCCCGTTCCTGTCTGTGCCTGACCCACAATATCCTTGCCCTGTAAGACAGCTGGGATTGCTGATGCCTGAATTGGAGACATCTGTTCAAATCCCATTTCCTCAACTGCACGAAGAATACTTGGATTCAGTTCTAGTTCATCAAATTTCGTTAATTCCATTCTAAATTCCTTTCTTACTAACTCTAATCTTATATCATTTCCACTCACTGCTTACCCTATGTATGCTTTTAAGCCAGTTGAAAGATATAATCATCATCTATCGATTGTAAACCCACTGTTATATGAAATAAAAAGAATACTAATATACCTTGTTTATTCTATTCTTTAAAATCATATGACAAATCTACCGGCTAAACATACCTATATAGTTTTAGTTTCATCCTAACAATCATTTGCCACGAGGCTAATTAGTGTCGGATGTGAATTATACTTTTCAGTAATTCACACTAAGACATTCCGTAAAAACAGCTCCTAGTCCGTCCGGGCTAAGAGCCGATTCATTTTAAAATATCGCATTTATTATGAAACAGATACTTTGCGTAGTATAACATTGTATTACTTTCTTTGTCAAGAACTTTTCCACAGCACCCTATCAAAGACGGATCTTCTGAGACTTATCTTCTTTTCCCCTGAGCTTGACTCTTGGAGCGGCCGTTGCTTATTTTAGCGTTGCCGGCTTTGGGTTTCTGACGTTGGACAGTAGTTTGTTTCACACTCTGCGTTGATCTTTGTACATCATCAAACTTTCGATTCTGTGAAGTGCTTGTCTTAGTTCGTGAATCCAGATTCAGCTTTCCATTTGATTTCGCATTAAGATTTCCGCCTGGTTTTGTACCTGCTTTTGCGCCTGTTTTTAAACCCGATTTTGTACTTAATTTTATACCCGATTTCACACCTGCTTTTGCACCTGATCTCGAATTTGTGTTGCTTTGGTTTGAGCCTTGTTTAGCGCTATTACCAGTGGTGCCGGTCTTTTCCTTCGCTACCCACTGCTTCTCCTTTGAGAATTGTCTGGGGCGAATCAGGCAGTTTTTATCAAAGCCAATCAGATCCATTCGATCAGCTTTCTTTAATGCCTCTACTACCAGTTCATAATTCTTTGGATTACGATACTGGATCAACGCTCTCTGCATAGCTTTTTCATGAGGAGACTTTGGAACATATACTTCCTTCATCGTACGCGGATCAAGCCCTGTATAATACATGCAGGTTGATATTGTAGATGGAGTGGGATAGAAGTCTTGCACCTGCTCCGGCATATATCCCAAATCCCTCAGGTATTCTGCCAGCTCTACTGCTTCTTTTAAAGTAGAACCGGGGTGGGAAGAGATGAGATAGGGAACAATATATTGTTTTTTATCTAAGCTTTCATTCACCTTTTTATATCTTGTCTGGAATTTCTCATAGACCGCGTTCTCTGGTTTTCCCATCAACTTCAGAACATTATCACTAACGTGCTCCGGGGCAACCTTTAACTGTCCGCTGACATGATGCTCACAGAGCTCTTTCATAAAGGTATCATCCTTATCTGCCATCAGATAATCAAAGCGAATACCGGATCGAATAAACACCTTCTTCACATTTGGCAGAGTTCTTAGCTTACGTAGGAGCTTCAGATAATCCGAATGATCCACCTTAAGTCTTTCACAGGGGTTTGGGAAGAGACACTGTTTATTAATGCAAGCGCCCTTTGTCAACTGTTTATCACAAGCAGTTATCCTAAAATTAGCCGTTGGGCCTCCAACATCGTGAATATAGCCTTTAAAATCCTTATCCCAAATAATATGATTCGCTTCCTGAACAATGGATTCGTGGCTTCTTGTCTGCAAGATCCTTCCTTGATGAAAGGTCAGCGCACAGTAATTACAACCTCCAAAGCAACCACGGTTACTGATGAGGCTAAATTTCACTTCTTCAATTGCAGGGATACCACCCAGTTCCTGGTAAGAAGGATGATAATCCCTCATATAGGACAGCGAATATACTCGATCCATCTCCGCCTGAGTTAGGGGCTTGGAGGGAGGATTTTGCACAACATATTCATTATCTTTGTATTTCTCCACTAACCGTTTTCCGGAGAATGGATCCGTATTACAATATTGTAAATAGAAGCTCTGGGCAAACTTAGCCTTACTGCTTAGAATCTCCTGATAGGTTGGTAATTCCACTGCATCATAAACCGAGTCCAGATCCTTAGCCTTAAATACTGTTCCGTCGATAAAGGTAATATCCTTTACATCCAGTCCACTATCCAGTGCTTCTGCTATCTCAACAATGGAATGCTCGCCCATTCCATAAGAGATGATATCCGCCTGAGAATCTAATAAGATAGATCTCTTCACCTTATCACCCCAATAATCGTAATGGGCGAGCCTTCTTAAGCTTGCTTCTATTCCACCGATAATAATCGGTACACTTTTATATTGCTTCCGAATCAAATTGCAATATACTGAAGTAGCGTGATCAGGCCGTTTTCCCATAATTCCGCCAGGAGTATAGGCATCCGTCTGCCTTTTCTTCTTAGCTACGGAATAATGGTTTACCATAGAATCCATATTTCCCCCGCTCACCAGGAAGCCCAGCCTTGGCATCCCAAGAATGGTAATGCTCTCGCTATCCTTCCAATCGGGTTGGGGTATGATTCCAACTTTAAAGCCGTGGCTCTCCAGTACTCTGCTTATAATAGCCGTTCCAAAGGAGGGATGGTCTACATAGGCATCGCCTGTAACGTAAACAAAATCACACTGCTCCCATCCTCTTTGTTCCATATCCGTCTTATTGATCGGTAAAAAATCTCTTTGCATGCTCTTCTTTCTTTCTACTCGTAAGCTACATCCGTATTTTCAAGAACTAAATCATACGCCTTTTGCATGATTAAGCTATATTTAATCTGTGCCTCTGTTACTTTCTTAAGCAGTTCTTCTTCACTTGTAACACCGTAAGAAGACATATAATTAGCCACTGCATCCTTATATTCCTGGTCAGTAAGCTCTAGCTTCTCTGCTTGTACAATTCCTTGAAGCATTAAATCATATTTTCCATAGAAATCAACCTGCTCTTTAATATATGAGGCAAAATCATCCTGGGTCATTCCTACATACTCGATATATGCGTCTTTTTCCATGCCATAATAAGAAGCTTCCTGCTCTACCTGGTAATTAATTAATGTAGTATAATAATTTGTCAAGGTCTCAGGTACTGACGTAATGGTTGAACCGTCAAGGACTGCCTGCATAACATTATTTGCTTTTTCATTATCCATAGTAGTCTGGTTGTCAGCTTCTAACTGAGTACGAAGCCCTGCTTTATACTCATCAATCGTCTTATAATCTGTATTTGAAGTTACATATTCCTCAGATAATTCAGGAACAACAGATACTTTAATGGAGTTAACCGTAACATTAAATACAACTGCTTTTCCAGCTAAATCAGCGGAGGAATAGTCTGCTGGGAATGTAAGGTTTAATGCTTTTTTCTCCCCAACCTTTGCTCCGATTAAGCCTTCTTCAAAACCTTCAATAAAAGAACCGGAACCGATCTCCAGATCATATCCTTCTGCTGTTCCGCCATCGAATGCCTTGCCATCTAGTAAACCCTCGTAATCAATATTAACAATATCGCCCTTTTGTACGGCTCTATCCTTTACTTCTTCTTGCGTAGCATTTGCCTGAAGATCTTCCTGAACCTTTGCATCAACATCCTCATCCGTTACATTCAGCTTAGTTACGGTTACTTCTACACCCTTATACTGTCCAAGTGTGATATAATCGCTAGCTACATAATCTTCTATGTCCGGTAAATTAGGCGTGGAAGCGGTCTCTTCTGCAGCTCCTGTTACAGTCGGTGTAGCCTCAGTTGTATCCACATCATCAGAAACACTTTTCTTACCACATCCTGACGCCAATAGCATTATACTTAAACCCATAATGATTAACAATGATTTCTTCTTCATTTTATAATATCCTTTCCTTTTCATAACAGCAAATATTCTGTATAAACGCAGATAATACAGTACTATACTCCGTTATACCATATTTCAAAAGAAAAGGAAAGTAAAAATCTAGATTTCACAAATATTTCATGATCCTTTAACTATTATAAATAAGGTATAAAGTCCTTAACCACTATCATAAATACAGAAAAAGCTGATGAACAATAGATTCCATTTACTGGAATTTATCATTCATCAGCAAGTTATTCGTTATCTGATTCTGTTTTGATTTAATTATAGTTAGATTATAGCATTAGATTTTTTCAAAGCGATCAACATCAGTAACAAAAATAGTGGCACCACCCACATTAACAACTGTATTCATAGACGCATATTCCGCTGGTCCAACGGGGTTGGAGATAATCTGCTGCCTAGGACCGCATTCCTTCTTTACAATATCGATTACGCCGTCTACCTGCGCCTCTTCCGTACCAATCATAAGAGTGGTATTTCCCTCTCTTAGAAAACCACCTGTGGAAGCCAGCTTTGTTACATAGAATCCTTTCTTATTCAATGCCCCGATTACAGATCCGCTATCAACATTTCGAACAATTGCATAAATAAGTTTCATACGTATTCTCCTTTCTACGATAAATTACTACATATCTTTTCAAAGGCTATTCTTTTACTCCCGTCATCTAAGTAGATTATACCACAATATTGAAAATTATTTTTCCCAAGTAGTCGTTGCATGGATAAATTTTTTTCATGGGTATCCACTTTAATGCTTATTACCCCTTTATCCAAACAGATTTCTTCGACATAATTAATAATCTTGGAGGCTAATCCAGTACCCTTATAATTATGATTAACGGCAATCCTGTGAATTACTGCATAATCGCTGTCACTGACCCACTGTCCTTCATAGATGGACTGATAGGTCTTTTCGCCCCGAAAGGATATTGCTGTAGTGCCAACAACTTCATTTCCCTCTAATAAAACATAGCTCTCATTATTATCAATATCCCTGCTAATCGTTTCATAGTTGGGATAATTATTCTGCCATTGATTAATGCCCGCCTCTTTTAAGGATGCCTGAGCCTGTTTTATAATAATTAAGATATCCTCAATGTCCTCTTTTACTGATTGTCTGAAGTTCATTTCCAACTCCTTACTTTTTTCGATATGTAATTTCATAACTGTGAATTTATACACCTTAAATATAAAATTATATCTCTTATCCGTCAAGTAAAGCTTTGTACAAATGTAATTTTTCTTATTTTGTGATAGTAACCATTTCATTATAATCTAAAAAAGCCAAATCGTCGATCTGAAAGGAATTGATATCTACCGTCTTTACATTCTGCAGTTCCTTTGTTTCACTCCAAATGGTTGCAAACCTTAGGGAAGGCGTGTATTCCAAAAGCCGCTCGAATAATTGCCTGTATTCCTCATATTCTTCTTTATGGCTTTTGTAGGTATCGTTCTCCTCTCTTGCAATTACTTCGTCTATCACCATGGATTGAGGTTCCATATCGATCATTCGAAACGGCATGGTGCCTTCTATTTCCTCCATTTCTTCCTCGAATTCAAAACCTAAGAGCTCAGATAAGGGTATACTATTTGGACTGGATTTTTCTTCCTCCTCTTTCGTTTTATAATAGATTACTGAATCATTCATAATAGCATTTTCCCGTAGGAAACTTTGATATGCTTCCTGCTTTATAACATACTCTGGTTCAAGCTCAATTTCTTGAGTCATATCACCCAGTCTGGTATAGAGTTCTTCTCTCTCCTTCAGAAGTTCATCTCCCGGGAACTTGTCTTCCAGCTCCTCCATTTGTTTCATCTCGTAATTAGATATCTGCTCCCAGAACGGCTGCAATTCTTGAAGCAAAGCATCCCGACGCTGTTCATAACTTTCCTTCATCTCCTCATAATTCGGTTGATATAGAAGTTCTCTCACCAGGTATAACCTCTCCAGCTTTTCCCTCTTCATCGTTGCAAGAGCTTTCTCATAGCTCATTCCCTTTTTCTCTATCATTGATCCTACAAAGGAACCACAATTACAATAACCAGCTTGATATGCTTTTAGTCCTAACAAATTCTCATAAAACATACTATATCCCTCTGATTTAAGTAACTTCTCTCCTGACTCCTCTTGAAGCAGGATCAAATTAAATCGACACATTGGTATATCCCTCCTTTTCCGGTTTCATTAAATATATTAACCCCCAGCTATTATTATTGGTTTAAATCATTATTTCTATTTTACAACATTTCTCTGTTGGTTGTCACTGTTTTTTACATATTTTTCAAATCGAATATGTCATGATAGTGACATTACTGTTAATATACACTATTTTTCACTTATCAACTTTTAATTGTCACAAAACGCCATTTAAATGTCATAAAATGAAAATTTCTTCCAATCTATACAAGGATCACAACATCACAACAAAATGAATCACAACAAAAGCACAATAAAAAAACGGAACTGCTAAGAGTTAACCTCTTTCAGTTCCGTTATGTTCTTCATATTATCTTCTAAAGTCTTTTATAATTTTCCAAACCTGAATAACTAATGTAGGAATAAATGCCAGGACATAGATTAGGCCTAATTGAGTTCCGGTTAATGGTGCAATGGAAAATAACTTCTGAACCAAAGGAATAAATAATACCAGGTTTAATAAGATCAGCCCGGATATAAAGGCCAATAAACTATACCAGTTCCTGGAGAAACCAATGCGGAAAATGGAATGCATACTTCGGCAGTTAAACCCGTGGAATAGTCGCGCCAGTGTTAAGGTAGCAAAGGCCATGGTACTTGCAACTGCTTCAGAACCAGTGTTAAGCCCCAAATGAAAGGCAATCATGGTACAAATCGCTATTAACCCACCCTGAAAGAACAAGATTGCAAGGAATTCCTTGTTAAGAATGCTTTCCTTTGGATTTCTTGGTTTTTGGGAGAGAAGGTTCTCTTCCGGTGGTTCCATACCGATGGCAATCGCCGGAAGGGAATCCGTTAATAGGTTAATAAAGAGCAAATGTACTGCATGAAATGGTACCGGTAAAGCCAGAAGTGAGGTATATAAAACACTTAGGATACCTGCCATATTGCCGGATAAGAGGAATTGGATGGCATGCTTAATATTTCGATATACATTTCTTCCGTTTGCAACGGCTTTTATGATAGTTGCAAAGTTATCATCAGATAATATCATGGCTGCAGCGTCCTTTGATACTTCCGTACCGGTGATTCCCATGGCTACACCAATATCGGCTTTCTTAAGAGCCGGAGCATCATTTACACCATCTCCGGTCATTGCAACAATATTGCCCTTTTTCTGCCATGCATCTACGATTCTGATTTTATTCTCCGGGGACACACGGGCATATACGGATATTTTCTCAATTTTTTTATCTAATTCTTCATCGGATATGGAATCTAGTTCTGTTCCGGTAAGTGCCAAATCTCCATCCACATAAATACCGATCTGCTTCGCTATGGCTACAGCAGTTATCTTATGATCTCCCGTAATCATAACCGGACGTATCCCAGCCCGCTTTGCATCAGCAACCGCTGCTTTTGATTCTTCTCTAGGCGGGTCTACCATGGAAATCAATCCAAGGAAGATAAAATCTGTCTCATTTTCTAAGGTTAAGGTATAATCATCCCCAACCTCTTTATAAGCAAAGGCAAGCACACGGAGACCATTTTCAGAAAACTCCTGATTTTTATTAAGAATATTGGTGCGATCCTCGTCGGTAATATTGCGGATTCCTTCTTCTGTTCGAATTCGTATGATACGATTTAATAGTACATCCAGCGCTCCCTTTGTCAAAACGGTGGGGATCCCACGAAGCTCATATTTTGTACTCATCAGCTTACGATCGGAATCAAAAGGTAGCTCACCCAGACGTGGCATCATATCACGGATTTCTTCATCTAGCACTTGTATTTTTCTTGCCATTTCAAGCAGTGCATATTCCGTAGGATCACCAATACCAACCTCGTTATGAATGGTAGAATCGTTGGTCAAAATCGCATCATAGAGCAAATACCTGTGAAGCTGATTTTTTAAATCAACCTGATCTATGTTCAGGGTTTCATTATTAATATAAACCTGTTGGACAGTCATTTTATTCTGGGTCAACGTACCGGTTTTATCAGAACAAATAACGGATACGCAGCCAAGACTTTCAACAGCCTTTAATTCCTTTATAATCGCCTGCTCTTTCGCCATCTTCTGTGTTCCCATAGCCTGCACTATGGTTACGATGGAGCTTAATGCCTCAGGTATCGCAGCTACGGCAAGTGCAACAGCAAACATCAAAGAGTCCAAGATCGGCATCTCTCGGAAAATACTAAGCAAGAATACCAAGGCACAGATGATTATAATGATAAACGCAAGCTTTTTACTGAAATTATCCAGACTGACTTGAAGCGGAGTCTTCTTCTCCTTCGTATCATTCATCAATCCGGCAATTTTACCAATCTCTGTATTCATACCGGTTTCTGTTACTACAACCATAGCGCGGCCATAGGTTACCAGACTTCCGGAAAACACCATATTGATTCTGTCTCCAAGAGGGACTTCGCCGGATAAAGTTTCATCGCCTTTATCAACATTGGTGGATTCACCTGTCAGGGAACTTTCGTTCACTTGAAGTGAATAGTTATTTAAAATTCTGCCGTCGGCTGCCACCAAATCTCCGGCTTCTAAGAGAAGAATGTCACCAGGTACAACTTCTCTGGACGGGATCTCTGTTTTCTTACCATCCCTCATAACCTTAGCATTCGGTGAGGAAAGTGATTTCAAGCTTTCCAGCGATTTTTGTGCTTTCTCATGCTGAATTGTACCAAGCACAGCATTTAATATAATAACTGCAAGAATAACGATGGTACTCTCAAGATTACCTGACAGCATGGAGATGACAGCTGCAAAGATAAGTATGATAACAAGAAAATCCTTGAATTGCTCTACAAAAACCTGAAGTGTACTCTTCTTTTTTGCTTCCAACAGAGCATTATCACCCTTTTCTTCCCTTATCATGTCTGCCTGCACCGAAGTCAATCCGTCGGTAGAGGCATTCATTTGCTGTAGAAGTTCATCTTTCTGTAACTGATACCATTGTTTCATTTTATCCTCCTTTTTTACAGGGAAGTTAGCTTCCATTATTACAATCCGGTTATTTGAGATATTAAAAATTTTAATATTTGGTATGCTCACCCAGGTTTTTACACCGCATTGTTGGATGATGCATTTAAACTACTCCCTTTGTTAGGTCTTGTTTCACTATATTCAACTAGATTGTTATTATATTGGAAACTCAGTCCGATGTCAAGTTTAATCCATCATATTACACTATTTTAATTGAATTCTAATTTTTACAGCTTCTCCACACCAAGAGTTACATCCTCGCCATTCAAGCTCCACTCTTTTGTAAAGCCCTGTACCTGATCAAGCAGTAATTCCTCAGCAAGCACCTCTCTGAGATACACGGATATGATCCATCACCTCAAAACCTGCTTCCTTACGCATGGTCTGGATCTTACTGATAATCTCGTTTACAAAGCCTTCTTCAATTAATTCTGCTGAAAGATTTGTATCAAGGACTACTGTGATTCCATGGTCTGAATCAGATACAAAGCCTTCCATCTGCGCTGCTTCGATTAACAGGTCATCCTTTTCAAGAACGGCTTCTGTACCTTCCAGAACAATCTTTAACTGTCCTGTTGCATTGATTTCATCCATAGCAGCATTTCCGTTTAACTCGGAAAGCACTGTTCGGATTGCACCAATCTGCTTACCAAACTTCGGTCCCAAGGTCTTAAGCTGAGGCTTAAAGTTATAGGAGGTAAAGTCTCTTACATCCTTTGTAAATACTACTTCCTTCACATTCAATTCCTCTGCAATAATTGCAGTATAAAAGGAGGTAAGCTCTTTGTCTGCCTTTACATACATCTTGCCGATTGGCTGGCGATTCTTGATGTTAGCTGCATTTCTGCAAGCACGGCCAAGCACGACGATATCCAGTACTTCTTCCATGTTTACTTCTAGATCAGCATCAATCCATTCCTCGTTATAAGTAGGATAATCGCACAAATGAATACTCTTAGGAGCACTCTTGTCAATCTTAGCTACCAGGTTTTGATAGATATCCTCTGTCATAAATGGGATAAACGGAGCGGACAGCTTAGATACTGTAACCAGTGCAGTATATAAGGTCATATACGCGTTAATCTTATCCTGAGGCATATCCTTTGTCCAGAAGCGTTCACGGCTTCTTCTTACATACCAGTTGGAAAGCTCATCAACAAAGTCAGCAAGAAGTCTCGCGCCCTCTGTGATACGATAGTTATCTAACTGTTCATCCACATTCTTTACTAAGGTGTTCAGCTTGGATAACAGCCATTTATCCATAACCGGTAATTTATCATATTCCAGCTCATACTTCGTAGCATCAAAATTATCAATATTAGCGTACAGTACAAAGAAGGCATAGGTATTCCAAAGGGTACCCATGAACTTTCTCTGTCCCTCTGTTACAGCTCCGTGATGGAAGCGGTTTGGTAACCATAGCGCGGAGTTGATATAGAAATACCAACGGATCGCATCAGCACCATGCTTATCCAGAGCGTCAAATGGATCTACCGCATTTCCCTTGGATTTGGACATCTTCTGTCCGTTCTCATCCTGAACGTGTCCTAATACGATTACGTTCTTAAAAGGCGCCTTACCAAAGATCAAAGTAGAAATTGCCAGCAAGGAATAGAACCAGCCTCTGGTCTGGTCAACTGCTTCACTGATGAAATCTGCAGGGAAATTATCCTCGAAAATATCATGGTTTTCAAATGGATAGTGCCATTGTGCAAATGGCATGGAACCGGAGTCATACCAACAGTCGATAACCGGTTTAACACGGGTCATCTCTTTGCCGCACTCCGGACACTTGATGGTAACCGCATCGATGAATGGTCTGTGAAGCTCAATATTGTCTGGGCAATTGTCGGACATAGACTTCAGTTCCTCAATACTTCCGATGCAGTGGCGGTGTCCATCCTCACACTCCCAGATTGGAAGCGGTGTTCCCCAGTAACGGTCACGGGAAAGACCCCAATCCTGTACGTTCTTTAACCAGTCACCAAAGCGTCCCTGGCCGATGCTTTCCGGCATCCAATTAATTGTATTATTATTTGCAATTAACTCATCCTTTACGGCTGTCATCTTGATAAACCAGGATTCTCTTGCATAGTAAATCAGAGGAGTATCACATCTCCAGCAGAAAGGATAGCTGTGCTCGAACTTCAGAACCTTGAATAATAAGCCTTTCTCGGCAAGCATTTTCATAATAGGTTCATCTGCGGTCTTGCAGAACATACCCGCGAAATCAGTTGCTTCCGGCTTGAATTCACCTTTACCATCAATTAACTGAACAAAAGGTAAATCATAGTTCTTACCTACACGGTTATCATCCTCACCGAAGGCAGGTGCAATATGAACTACACCAGTACCATCGCTTAGGGTTACATAACCGTCACAGGTTACAAAATGACCCTTCTTATCCAGCTTTGCATAATCAAATAATGGCTCATATTCCATGTATTCCAGATCCTTACCAACGTAGGTCTGTTCTACTTCATAGTCGCCCTCTACTACACTTAACAGTGCCTCTGCAAGGATGTAATGCTCGGTGTGGGCAGCCACAGGCGCTTCTGTCTCATGGTTATGAGCATGCTCATGGTCATGTCCGCAGCCGCAGCTTCCGTCCTTCTTTAATACATTTCCCTTTGCATCTACAGAAACCTTAACCTTTACATAGGTTTCCTGGGGATTCACGCAAAGACCTACGTTACTTGGAAGAGTCCAAGGTGTTGTGGTCCATGCCAGAATATATTCGTCTGCGGTTCCCTTTACACGGAATTTTGCGATGACGGATTTTTCCTTCACATCCTTATAACCCTGTGCCACCTCATGACTGGAAAGAGGGGTTCCGCATCTTGGACAGTAGGGTACAATTTTAAAACCCTTATAGAGCAGTTCTTTTTCCCAGATCTGCTTTAGAGACCACCACTCAGATTCAATGTAATCATTGTGATAGGTTACATATGGATCATCCATATCTGCCCAGAAGCCAACCGTACCGGAGAAATCTTCCCACATACCTTTGTACTTCCATACACTTTCCTTACACTCCTGTAAGAATGGCTCCAAACCATAAGCTTCTATCTGATCCTTGCCATTAATTCCAAGCTTCTTTTCAACTTCAAGTTCTACCGGTAGTCCATGGGTATCCCAGCCCGCTTTACGAAGGACCTTATTACCCTTCATGGTTCTATATCTTGGAATCATATCCTTAATAACTCTTGTTAGCACATGACCGATATGCGGTTTACCATTTGCCGTAGGCGGTCCGTCATAAAAGGTATAGGTTTCACCCTCTTTACGCTCATTAATACTGGCTTCAAAGATATTATTATCCTGCCAGTATTT
>JAQZBD010000031.1 GCA_029239235.1 Herbinix sp. | reverse complement strand
TCAGAGACAATAGCTTCAAACAAAGCCTCTTTCCCCTTAAAATAGCCATAAAAAGCACCCAGGGTTAAGCCTAAGGTCTTACAGAGCTGCCGCAGGGAAGTATCTTGATAGCCCTTCTCTAAAAATACTTTTTTCCCTTCCTCTAAAAACCGTTGTCTTGTAATAAGCTCTTCCATAGCTTGGGATACCTCCAGTCAAACAATAATAACAAGTTGAATCAGCAAGAGGATTCACTTGTTAGGTATGATTATAATAATATAGCAGTGATATATATCACTGCTATATTATTATAATCATCTTAGAAAGTCAATATTTGCTAATGATAACCTTTATCAATGATCTAACAGCCTCTGAGACTCCAAACGCGGATTTGCTTCGTATATTCACTACGGTTTATGTTTAGTACATAGAATGTAGTACAGATCTCTAAAGCTCTTTGGATTGTTCCAGTTGAATATAAAAAAACAGCCCCGGTACCGTAAGTACCAAGAGCTGTTCACATTGACAGTATAATATGCTTATCAAGGCAGCCGGCAGGGCGGTCATGCCATCCGTTTCGAGCTTTGCGAAAGGGGTGGTGCTTATGTACATTACATACAGTGATCTATCACTTTTGTAATTATGCTTGTAGCTATCATAACTCTGTTCCCCGAACTTTCACCGCTAATTCAAGCTTTCTCACAAGCATACTGCTTGACATACCACCAGCACATATTAATGTAACTCTAATCATCGCACCTTCTCCTTTCATTACCAACAAAAGCGGGTCAAAATTTGCACTTTTGATACGCTGTTTTTACGGCAATGTAACCGTTATGGTGTTGTCCGTTGTCTCATGGTAGAACGTCAGAACATAACCAGTTAGTTGATCCATATCTTGAACCTGCCCAAAGCGGGTTACTTGTGTATAGGTGTTGTCAGAATAGGATTCATTTCTTGGCCCTTCCTCCACGGTCGTCCCAACCTTCATCATTAGTGAGACAGAACACAAGCCACCCGCTTTATTCAGATCCGAATTAGCGACAAGCTGCTCCAGCCCGCTTCCACTGAGTTTCAATGTCATAGACAGTGGAGAAATTTCAACAAACTTTACAATGACTTCGTGACCGTTTATCATATAAGTCTTATTAATGTCATAGGTTTGCATCTGGTTCATATAGGAGAGCTTCCATGACAGATTCCATTTACCTGTCACGGAAATGTTGTCATTCACCCCTTTGTTCAAATCACGGAGATCGGAGAATTCGACTGTAATCGTTTTGCCGTTCCAGTCTTCCTCTTCCGTATTATCCAGCCATAATTCATAATAACGCTCGTTTGCCGCCCCAGACGGAGAAACGGTCTTTTCATTGTCTAATACGAATTGGGCATTCCAGCTTACATGCTTGACTCCCTCAATTTTGACATCTGTACTAATACCGCTTCCGTCTTTGGTCAACTCAATACCCTCTGGTGCCTTGACATCAAACAGCACATAGAGACCATTTTTGTCTCCAAGCGTTTGAATGGCTGTGATTGTTACGCCATTTTCCGTGACAGTCTGGTCGGGGGAATCCAAAGCGCCATTCTCTACCAACTTCTTCTGTTGCTGCTCGGTGGCGCCAAATTTCTCGGCAAGTTTGCCGTTCCACTGTAAAATGTACGCAGCCGCGGCGGTAGACACACCAAGTGCTGTAATAACGGCTGCAAGCACGATGGTAAACCTTATTTTCATAACTCTTCTTTCGGTTTTTTTTAATATCTGGGTGTCCAATGAACGCTCTACTATCCGGCCCGTCGGATGGTGAACTTCTTGGGATTCCTTTTCGAACGAACTTTTTAACTGTGAAATCATCAGGGCTTTCTGCTCAGATGTAAAGCGCAGTGCATCCAACTCACGGCGATATTCAAACGAATTCTCCATATTCAGTTCCTCCTAATAATCTTTTTAGTTTTGCCCGACCACGAGCCAATCGGGTATGTACAGTGCCAATTGGTACCCCCAGAATTTCACCGATTTCATTGGCCTTATAGCCTTCATAGTAATAAAGGTAGATGACAATACGGTAATGAGAGGGCAGTGTGTTGACTATTTCCAACACATACCCATCCTCTATATCCGGTGTCGGCTGCTCTGCGCATGCTTCCAAATCACAGATTCGCCTATGCCATGGACTTTTCAAAAGATTCTTACAGACATTGGCTGTCGTTCGCAATATCCATGCCTTTTCGTGTTCATGGCTATTAAAATTTACAGGTACCGTCAACAGCTTAACAAATACCGTCTGGCACACATCCTGGGCATCAGCTGTGTTTTTTAAATAGGTATAGCTCAGACGGAGAATAGTGTCTGCATAGGTTTCCACCAAATATTCCGCCCAGTCATTTTGATTCATATATCATTCCTCCTTCGAGGCTGTGGCCTTCAGCTCTTACTTATAATACAATTTACAATGCTATAAACTTTCACTGTCATAAAAAATTCGTTTTGTAGAATCTTTATCCACTCTATTTTTACTGACCTAAAGAATAAGGTATCATAACCTCACGACTAGCGGTAACCTCACAATAATAGTTATGTAAGTAGTAACTAAACAGTAACTAAAATTCGTTTTAGACAAAAAAAGAACACCAAACAATTGGTGTTTTTCATAAATTTCTTATAAGCTGTTGAGCGGACTTGAACCGCCGACCTCTTCATTACCAATGAAGTGCTCTACCATCTGAGCTACAACAGCAAGTATGTGTTATACATACATGTATGTGCAATTCGACTAAGTGATATCTATTACACCATAAGGTCTGTCACCGCAAAAGCGATTGTCTATATCACTTTGAGTACCTGGTTGAGCTTCGTCTTAATTCTGGTCAATGCATTATCGATTGTCTTTGGTTCTTTGTTCAATACCTCTGCAATCTGGACATATTTTAAGTCCTGCATATACAAGTTAAGGACTTGTTTCTCTAGCTCACTCAGACGCCTTACAAGTTCATATTCTATCATACTTGTACTCTCTTTGTCAATAACTAATTCTTCTGGATTTGACACATTTTTTTGGCGAATTATGTCAACCAATTCTTCCTTTTCTTCTGCATCACTATTTTCACTGTAGGCAGGGGTATAGATAGAGATATAATGATTCAACGGAATGTTTTTTTTGCGGTTGGAAGCTTTGATTGCGCTATAAATCTGCCTGGAGACGCAGAGATCTGCAAAGTTAAAGAAGGAGCTGTCTTTATCCGGCTGATAGTCACGAATTGCCTTGTATAAGCCAATCATTCCTTCCTGGATTAGATCATCCCTGTCGCCACCGATAAGGAATAGAGCTTTTGCTTTACTTCTTACCAGATATTTATATTTTTCCATCAGATAATCGATTGCAGGCTGTTCACCCTGGTGAATTCTACTTACAATTTCTTCATCTGATATAGCATCATATTTCACTTCGGATTTCATTACATCCTCCACCAATACTACTTAATTTCTTTCACGCGTACTCTTTCTAAGCTAGTGTACTATCTCTCTCATAACTCAAAGTTTGTTTCAAGCTGATTAAGATAGTTCACTAGATATTCCAAACCATCTATATACGTTGTTTTGTTGCTTAGCAAGTCTTTGTGACAGCTACCCTAACTTGTCCCACAATGGATTAATTTAATCTTTGGCGAACGATTTCATAAGCCATGACTCCCATTGCAACAGAGGCATTTAAAGAGTCCACCTGACCAAACATTGGTATCTTTGCTGTGAAATCACACTTTTCTTTAACAAGTCTTCCAACACCTTCACCCTCACTACCAATCACAAGTCCGATTGGTCCCTTCAGGTTTACCTGGTACATCAATTCTCCACCCATGTCTGCACAAACAAACCACAGACCCTTTTCCTTTAGCTCTTCAATCGTCACAGTAAGATTTGTAACCTTAGCCACCGGCAGATAATTTAATGCACCAGCGGATACCTTAGCTACTGTTGCTGTAAGACCTACTGCTCTGCGCTTCGGTATAATTACTCCATGCGCACCAGCCTGATGTGCAGTACGAATAATAGCTCCTAAGTTATGCGGATCTTCAATGCTGTCTAATAAAACAATAAATGGCGGTTCCCCTTTTTCCTCGGCAGCCTTTAGGATATCTTCCACTTCTGCATATTCATATGCTGCTGCGTAGGCAATTACCCCCTGGTGCTTCCCTGTCTCTGAGATCTGATCCAGACGTTCCTTTTTAACATAAGTCACGATACAGTCCGTCTTCTTTGCTTCACGGACAATGGATTTCACCGGTCCATCCTGACAGCCATCTAATACAAACAACCTGTCTATTGTTTTTCCCGCACGAAATGCTTCCATAACAGCATTTCTGCCTTCTATTGTAAATTCTTCATATCTCATTGTAACACCATGTCCTTCACCATATTTTAATTAATATATGGTGTCCTTTCCTTATTCAAATTAAACCTGATACATCTCTTTGTAATAGTTCTGATAATCCCCTTTTGTTATATGCTCCATCCAGTCCATATGCTTTAAGTACCATTCGATGGTTAGCTTTATTCCTTTACTAAAAGGTGTTTCTGGCTCCCACCCTAGCTCCTCTTTAATTTTATCCGGGGCAATGGCATATCTAAAGTCATGTCCTTTTCTATCTTCCACATACGTAATTAATTCCTGACTGACATTCGCTCTTCTTGGATCATCTGCCGGAAGTATTTCCAATAAGGTGTCAATGATTGTGTGAACAATCTCAATATTCCTCTTTTCGTTGTGTCCACCCACATTATAAACCTCACCGATTTTTCCATTCTCAGCTACCAGATCGATTGCCTTGGCATGATCCTCAACATACAGCCAGTCTCTGACATTCTTTCCAGTACCATACACCGGAAGCTTTTTACCGCTGAGTGCATTATTAACCATTAATGGGATTAATTTTTCGGGGAACTGGTAAGGTCCATAGTTATTGCTGCATCTTGTGATATTTGCAGGGAAATGGAAGGTATCGATATAAGATTTTACAATAAAGTCTGCAGAAGCCTTACTTGCGGAATAAGGACTATGAGGATCCAGTGGTGTTGTCTCATAGAAATAGCTTTCCTCATCCTCTAAGGACCCATACACTTCATCGGTAGAAACCTGTACATATCTCTTACCGGCTTTGAATCCATCCTCGGTCTCCCAAGCCATCTTAGCTGCATTGATCAGATTTAGTGTACCAAGTACATTGGTATTTACAAAAACCTCAGGGTTACGAATGCTGCGATCCACATGACTTTCCGCCGCAAAATGAATAACTCTGTCAATGTCATAGGTCTCAAAAACCTTTATTAATGCTTCTTTGTCACAGATATCAACTTTTAGAAACTTATAGTTTTCCTGACGGTCAACATCCTTTAAACTCTCAAGATTTCCTGCATATGTAAGGGCATCCAGATTGATTACTCTTACATTATCTTTATATTTCTTAAAGAGATATAAAATATAATTGGAACCAATAAAACCTGCTCCGCCCGTAACTAAATATGTTTTCATCCTTACCTCCATAATAATATCAAATAGAAATACTCTATAATGTTCCGCTTAAAGTACAGCTCTGATTAATGTACTGTTTCGCTTAAAGTATTATAACGCTTAAAGTACTATTCTACTTAAAGAACTGTTCCACTTAAAGTACTATACCATTTAAAGTACTATTCCGCGTTTAGCTCGCTCACATACTCTTTGAAAGCCAGCCTCCAGTCCATCATAACATAACCATGCCGTTCACGCAGTGCCTTATTATCTAGCACCGAATACATGGGACGCTTTGCCGCTACCTTATATTCCGAGGTAGGAATAGGCTCTAAATCAACTGTTTTCCCAGTCTCTTCAAATATGGTCTTCGCAAATTCATACCAGCTTGCACTGCCTTCACCGGTAGCATGATAAACTCCATAGCTTTCCGTATTCATTAGAAAGATAATTACACGGGCTAGCTCCAGAGCACTGGTAGGTGTGCCATACTGGTCAGCAACCACCCTGATCATGTTATTCTGTTCTGCCAAACGCAGCATTGTTTTTACAAAGTTTTTGCCTTCTCCATATACCCATGCCGTCCGTAGAATAAAATATTTCTCACAGTTCTCCCTAACAAACACTTCTCCCTCTAGCTTTGTTCTTCCATAAACACTCAAAGGATTAGGCGTCAATTCTTCCGTATAAGGTTCATTACCCATACCGTCATACACATAATCTGTTGAGACATGAACTAATTTGGCTCCAATCTGCTCTGCTGCAGCAGCAAGATATTTCGGCCCCAGTGCATTGATGCGGTACGCTGTTTCTTGTTCGGTTTCACACAGATCTACTGCTGTCATGGCTGCACAATTAAGTATAATGTCAGGCTTATGTGCCTGAATATATTCATTAACCGCATGTTCCTCTGCAATATCAAGTGCCTGTATTGTGCTACCCTCATTTGCAAATGCACTTGTCCGCAGCAATTCATAAGCTGAATTGTCCTGTAATAAACGATACAATGCCAGACCCAATTGGCCTGACGCACCTGTAATCATGACTTTTTGCATAGCCTTCTCCAATCAATTTATGAATCCATATTCATTTCATATTATAAATCTTATTTTTAACACTTGATTTCAAAGGAAAAACAACTTTCCTTTAAGGTCGGCAATATAGCGTCCTTTTCTGACACCAGCGGAGATGCATTTTCCTCCAAAGGCCACTCAATTCCTAGTTCGGGGTCATTCCAGAGAAGTCCTCCCTCATCCTCAGGATGATAGAAGTCAGTACATTTATAGGAAAACACCGCCACATCAGAAAGTACTAAGAAACCATGGGCGAAGCCTTCCGGAACATAAAACATTTTCTTATTTTCTTCAGACAGTATCACTCCAAAGCTCTTTCCGTAGGTTGGTGAATTTTCTCGCAAATCAACCGCTACATCATAGACGGTGCCCGTAAGCACTCGAACCAATTTCCCTTGGGGATGTGTTTTTTGAAAATGAAGTCCACGTAATACCCCTTTTCTTGATAAGCTCTGATTATCCTGAACAAATTTAGCTGTAATTCCCGCTTTTTCAAATTCCTCCTGATGATAGGTTTCAATAAAGTAACCACGCTCATCACCAAATACCTTCGTTTCTATAACAGATAAACCATCTATTTCACATTTACCAAACGTGAAATTACCCATACCTCATTCCTCCTCAACCGTTTATGGATGAATTTTTCTATAGACCATTGGCTACATCATATAAATATTTTCCATAATCCGTTGTCTTCATTGAATCAGCCAGCTTTAGTAACTGTGTTTTATCAATAAAGCCTTGTTTATAGGCAATTTCCTCCACGCAAGAGATATATAAGCCCTGTCTTTTTTGAATTGATGCTACATAATTAGAGGCATCCAATAGAGAATCATGATTTCCTGTATCCAGCCAAGCCATACCTCTTCCCATGAGTTCTACCTTTAAGGATCCCTTTTTCAAATACTGATTATTTACTTCTGTAATCTCCAGCTCACCACGGGGAGAAGGCTCAATATTCTTAGCAATCCGGATCACTTCATTGTCATAAAAATATAATCCAGGAACCGCATAATTTGATTTTGGTGCCTTAGGCTTCTCTTCGATTGAAGTTACCGTACCATCCTGGTCAAAGCCCACTACACCATAGGCTGTAGGATCCTTTACATAGTAACCAAAGATTGTTGCACCCTGTTCTCTCCTAGCAGCTGATTCAAGCATTCCGGTAAAGCCTCTGCCATAAAAAATATTATCGCCAAGGACTAGCGCAACACGATCATTGCCAATGAACTCCTCTCCGATAATAAATGCTTCTGCCAATCCCTTCGGTTCGCTTTGGATCTTATATTCCATTGTTAAGCCAAGTTTACTGCCATCTCCGAATAATTCCTGAAAATCAGCAATATCACGCGGTGTAGATATAATTAGAATTTCCTTAATGCCTGCCAGCATAAGTGCAGACATCGGATAATAAATCATCGGTTTATCATATACTGGTAAGATTTGCTTAGAAATTGCCAAGGTTACCGGATATAGCCTTGTTCCAAGCCCCCCTGCTAAAATAATTCCCTTCATTATACTGCCCTTCCAATTTCATAAAATTTATTAATCATAATGAAAAGTTGCATTATAACCTCTCATAAAGTCCATGGCTTTTCGCCTTGTATTTTCTTCCTATAGTATAATCAATTCAATAATAAAATACAATCTTTTTTGCTTCATAGTCATAAAGAGGGCTGCTGATACAACTCAGCAGCCCTTTTTCATCAATTCTAGCTAATCATGCCTCCCAGCATACCACTCATACTGCATACCAGAAACACGGTTAAATAACTACCCAGCGGCAATTGCGATACACTATTCATGCCTAAAGAAACTAAGATTAATATTACAAAATAGCAAACACCTAAAACAAGTCCCCATATAAACTTCTTTTGCTCCAGCTTTCTTCCTGTAAAAAAACCTCCAACAAATATAGAGATAATATACGTCAAATAGATACCTGCGCTAATTACTATACTGGGCAAATCCATTTTCAACATGAGAAAAGAAAGAAGAACCAATATTAATGCTGTGATTACGTAAGAGATTAATATCGCCTTTATCATAACCACAAGCTTTGTATTTTGATGAATCACTCTATCCACTTTCGCACCTCCAGCCTGATTAATTTTACTTATATAAAAGTATATTATCCTTGACCCAAATATATTCACGGTGCAATGCATAGAAGTTGGTTGACAGTGCTTTTATAGAACTACAAACGGTTCTAGTCTTTTGCAAAACTATTCGCTGTGGATAAATCATATCAGCAGCTGATTATGTATTTTATGAAAAACCTCGACAATATCGGGGTCGTAAAAGGTTCCTGCACCTTGATTTATCATTTTTAACCGTTCATCTCTGGTACAGCTCATTAGCATTGCCCTATCACGATTTAAAGTTGTATACATATGAACTACCGCCACTATTCTTGCACTAAGAGGTATGTTAGACCCTGTTAATCCAATGGGATAGCCGCTACCGTCCCAATTTTCATGATGATATTTTGCTATCTCCAAAGACATTCGTATGAACTCATTACTTTCATTCAGTTTATGTATTTCCTCCAATAATTCTGTTCCAAACTTTACATGTTCTTTTATCTCAGTCCCATCTGTATTTGAAGGTATTTGTGTTTCACTATTCAAAAACATATTATGGTTTGACAATACCTTTCCAATATCGTATAACGGTGCGGCTAGTTCAATCGCTTCTATAAAACTGTTCGTAATCTGATCTCTAAATTTAGGCGACAACTGAAGGCTTAAGGCCAGAATGCGGCTGTTTTTCCCAATCAGCTCCATAATCCTAGATGTATGCTCATGTCCTTTTGAGGCTAGTTTTATTAAGGCATTCATTGTATTTTTCTGTTCATCGAATAATTTACGGATTTGCTCATTAATAATCTTATTCAGCTTCTTGTTATACAACTCCAGCTCTTGCTGGATTTTATACGCCTTTAGATGATGATCAATTCGCAGAATAAGCTCCTGTGGATCAAAGGGTTTCGTAATAAAATCCACTGCCCCCACCTTTAATCCTTTAATTCTATCCTGTGGGGTTTCCAGTCCTGATACAAATATCACCGGGATATCTCTCGTTACCGCGCTTTTCTTTAGCATGGAACAAAATACATATCCATCAATCTCCGGCATTGCAATATCCATCACGATCAAATCCGGTATCAATGTCTCGATTGCATTCACCGCTTGTCTGGCACTAGATACAGGTCTTGCGATATAGCCGGCATTATGTATTGTATCTGTGAGCATAACCAGGTTAAAATTAACATCGTCAACAATCAATATATTTGCTTGCGAAAAAGATGGTTTCAACGCATTATGCCTCCTTCTCGATACATTCCTTTAGATTACGTAACAATACCAGGGATTGCTCCTCATCTTCTTTTCTTAGAGCCAGCAAAAGACGGAACACCCCTTTTGATAAGGTCACATATTCTTGAGGTATTCTTTGCTTTATACTAAAGACCATCTCTTCAGCCAACTCCCAATTCTCTATTGCAATGCAAATAAACAGCTTCTCAATAATCTCAGTTAACTCTTTCAATATTTGGTGAATTGGCTCCTGAATGACGGTTTCTTTGCTGTCCATCGAATGATTTTCTTTCAAACGCATCCTTATATAATCGAACTCAGTCTGATTTGATTTATCATAAGTCCGTGCAGCTTCACTCCGACTATTTGATGGCATCTCTGCCCATTTCTTTCTAGTATCTAATTGTTCTGATAAAACTTCCTTGTCTGACGGGAGACCTAAATGCACCGAAAAAGAAAATACACTTCCCTTATTCTTCTCACTTTCTACTTGAATTGTACCATTCATTGCCTCTACAAGACGTTTACTAATCGATAGCCCTAAACCAGTTCCTCCAAACCTCCTGGAGATCGAGCTGTCAACTTGAGAAAAACTTGTAAAAAGCTTATCCCTATCCTCAGCACTAATTCCAATCCCCGTATCAATCACCATAAAAAATAGTTCTAAATCATTATCTGTTTGACTTACTTTTGTTACTTTAAGACCGATATGTCCTGCCAAGGTAAATTTAATTGCATTCGAAAAAAGATTATGGATAATCTGTGATAACCTTAGCTCATCACCTATAACCACTTCTGGAATTTCTCCAGAGATATCTAACATCAGCTTTAACCCTTTGTCATTTAGCTGAACAGAATTCACCTCTATAATCTGATGTATAAATTCTCTGAAATTAAAATCCCGATGCTCCAAAGATAATTTATTATTGGTTATCTTTGAAAAATCTAAGATATCCCCTATAATTGCATTCATATTCTCACAGCATTTCTTGATAATCTTAAGGTCTTCCCGCTGTTCTGGATTTAACTGTGTCTCCAACAAATTATTGCTAAAGCCCATAATTCCATTAATCGGTGTTCTGAGCTCATGAGTAACATTTGCAAATAAATCCGTCAGCAGCTGCCCCTGATTAATTAAATCCTCCTCTAGACGTCGTATCTCTCGCTCCATTTCCTTTCTTTCAGAAATATTAACTGCGATACAGAGTCCCAGATACATGCTGCCCTTTCCTCCAAAGAGAACCTTAAGTTCTACCGGGAAGCAGGTTTGATTTTTCCGATATACAATCGTTTCCTCCGACTGAATTTTAAATTTGGGGTCTAATTTTATCTTCCTATCCTCATTATAAAATGCCTTTTTGAATATTTCACAAATAGGAAGATTAATGATATCATTACTATATCCTAATTCTTTCAACGCCTGCTTATTGCAATCCGTTACATGCCCCTTTTCATTAAAAAAGATTAATAATTCCTGAGTTTGATTCATGATTAAATCAAATTTTTGAAGAAATCTGCTAATATTGATCATCCCGCCCTCATGACAAGCTATGCCAGGGAGTAAAGTTAGATACTCCGAATGACATATGCTTTTACTAAAAATGAATTACTTTTTCTATAGGCAATTTTTCTTAATTACATCTTATTTTTAAATTCATATTTTGTCAAATGCTATTTACATTTTTCAACAAAAAACTACCTTTTTTACTCATTGACATTAGCAATTTTCTCAATATATAATATTTTTAGTAAGATATTCACGAATCATAAAGTTTAAGGTGGGCAATCTATGAAATTTAATGTTCGATTAAAGCATTTGCGGCAAAAAAATAAACTTACGCAAAGTGAGTTGGCTGAAATACTTGGCCTTAAGTCAACAGCAATATCAAATTATGAATCCGAACGGAATGAGCCCTCTTTTGATAAGCTGATTGCTTTATCAAAATATTTTGACGTATCTTGTGACTACCTACTGGGCGTGACAGATTCCTACCTCCCTGTTGGTGGAGAAGTGCTGGATAAGGAAATTGTAGAATTTTTCGATTTGTACAAACAATTATCGGATCATCATGTACGTGAAATTAAGGAGTATGCAAAATATTTATTATATAAACAAGATTCTAATTCTGTACATTAGGTTTTAGCTTGAATTTCTTCGTAGTCATTTACTAATTCGGACTTCAGCTAGTGTTTGCAGTTAATTTTGTTTAACTAATCCTTAGAATAATGTCTATTTCATGCATATGAAAGGATAACAAAAGCTCCATCAAATCTAAAGAGAATCATATGCATCTATAGATTTGGTGGAGCTTTTTTATTTATGAAGTTGTTTAATTTGTGTATCTGATTGATCTAAGATTAAACCCTCAAAATTAGTTCTTCCCACAGCAATGCTTGTACTTCTTGCCGCTGCCACAAGTACATGGATCGTTTCTACCAATCTTTTTTTCCTTAACGATAGTTCCAGAATTTCTTGATTCACGATATAATTCTTTTCTACTCTCTGGAGTTAATAGAGTATCCCATTCTTCTAAATCATACAACCAGTCTGCGTCAGCACCAACCATGTTGTAATATAATTTTTCTTTATCAAAAGCTAAGCTTACCTTCGTATCCTGATCCATCTCCTCGATTGGATTAGGAGTAATTAAGCTATCGTTGATTCCATCCAGGAAACCAACCATAGTGCTTAACTCAATATTGAATTCCTTTGCAAGAGAAGCCACGCTTCCTTCATATACTTTATCTGTATTCGCTAAGAGAACCTTATAAATGTCTTTTTCCTTATTAAAATAAGCAGCCCAGAATAACTGACCTTCACGACCATTCATTTCCTTTGAATATGCATGGTCTCTCCATTCTTGTAATAAACTCATGGTTTTCATCCTTCCTCGTACCTTTGATTTACACCTGCAATCAAACAATTTGAATTGCCGTGTTATACCAAGTCTTATTTTGGTAAGACTATAGGTAGTGTCCTTGCAATTTGCCAAGTTCACCTTCCGTACGATTATAACATGGATTCGTTAGAATTTCCATTATGAAATATTTTTTCTTTACTGTATAAATATTGAAAAAGTGTATCATAATAGTAATATCCTAATGTGGAACGGATGTTCCGAAGTAAGGATGTAAATGCGTATGCTCTTTCATGATTGGACTCCCCCTCCAATTATGATCACCAAAGAGAAGTTAAATACTTATCCTCCCCTTTTTAGTGAAACCCCCGTTACAAAGGCGTAACGGGGGTTTTGCTTGTTATTGGAATGCCCTGTTCATAAGGTTTTCTTAATATAGCTGGTAGGTATACGTATTCTCGTAATCACCGTAGAATTTAACAGACATCGTTTTATCGGTCAGGTTATATACACTCGACCATTGTGCATCACCAGGTACAGTATGTTCTATCAATAACTTTAATGCGTCTTCTACCGAAATAATCCCATCTGTTTCAGACAATACCTTTTCAAACGCCTTATATCTTTCAGAACTATACCCCAGATGATTTTTGTTATTATATAAAAGCATGTTAGTAGCTATCTGGTAATTACCTTCTTTCTCCACCACCTTCATGCTACCATCTACATAGCCGATAACAGCGCAATTACCTCCAGCATCTGCAATCATGTATTGAGATGGATACTTATCCTCCATTTTAACATTATACTGTAATAACTGCTTGATAGCGTCTTCTAAACTTTTTGCCTTTTCAATCGTAAGCCGGATCACAGAATAATCATACAAAGTAATTTTATTATCATTAATATTTGATTTGGAGCCTACCGGAACTGATAAGGATCCAATTGCAACACCCTTTTCATTCATGCCATCAAAGGTATAATACGGAGCAGCAAGGGCGGTAAACTTTGAAACAAGATTCGCATTATTCCAACCCAAACTCTGGAGATTTGCCATACCCACCGTTCTAAAACCATTTTTTGAATTCGTTTTAAGAACAAATGGTATTGCAATTGTTGTATCTAAATTCCTAGCCAGAATATAATCGCCCTCAGGAGTTCTTGCGAAAAAAGTAGAACATTCAAAATTATCATAGTATATTTTAGGAATACCTTTTAATAGATTTGCATTCATAAAATTTGTATATTCACCATAATTCTTCGAGCCTGTCATAAGGTATTTATCAAAAACATATTCTCCTCTGTAATTCAGCTCATATACCGGAATATCATTAATTCTCTTAATAGAGCTTATGGTAATAATCTCATTATAAAAGCTGATATATAGAATACTAGCGGATAACAGGATGAGACACAAAAAAACTAAAACTGCATTTCTACATATTATTATTTTGCGTTTCTTCATCAATTATAAACTCTCCCTCCCAAACAAAATATAACGTATTTTATATTGCATTCCTTTAATAAAATCCGTGGAGAATAGTTCATCAATTCAGCGTAGCTGAATTTAACCACACTCCCTTCAGGGAGGCTGACATATCCCGTCTCGATTACTCTAAAATAGATTTTACCATATAATTCCTATTGATACAATCGAACATGATATTAATATCATCTGTTTTTACTAACTATTTCCTCATTTTAAGCAACTTTATGCGCAACTTAGATATCACAAGACGACATAAGATGGACTTGAAATCTCTATACATCTCCTCTTTGATCACCCATAAAACGCGATGCAACCGCATGCACTCTCAACCGCAAAACCTCCCTTTTTAGTGAAAAGTCTGTCACAAAAGACGTGACAGGCTTTTTGCTTACATGTAATAGAGTTGTGCATTATTTACTTTTCTATGATACGCCCTATTTGCAAGACATCAGAATTACTTGCCGATAATCGATAACTAATCACTAATTTTATGATACCAATTATTAGAGCCGCTATACACGTAAGTAGTGTAAAATATCCGATATCTGGTACATAATAAAGTATGAACCTCCATGAAAAATTCTCACTTTCCGGGATAATGAACAGTATGTATAAGGGTAAAGCAAAATTAATTAATCCAATAAAGACGAATCTCCAACTACTCTTCTTACCTGTCACCAAACGTTTTTTGAAAGATTTCAGCCTGATAACCGATAACACCAATATCATAACGATAAGTGTACATAAAATGATATAAATGGAATATGTAGCACTCATTGGATATCGATTTAAATCAAAAAGTCTAGCGCCAGGTTGGACTTCATCAGGTTCATATCCATATAGAATACTGATGATTCCACTTTCTATTCTGTCTCTGTAACCTGACTTAAATAATTTCGTTAATGTAGAACTTGAAGTATTATACATTAATATTACACCAAGTGAGTCTTCTGGAATCATCTTAGCTTTTGACTGGTAATTCGTCACTTCACCCCCATGATAAACACTACCAGATGTAACATACCAGCCCAAACCATACGATTGCCAATCTGAAATCTTTGACGAAGGCATCATCAATTCAGTTACTCCTTGTTCTGATAAAACTTGCGAATTATTGTAGTTTCCATTATTTAATAAAGCAACCAAATATTTAGAAATATCTTCTGAGCAGGATATGATACTATACGTTGGCAGAAAATCCCTTCGATAAGGTAATTCTACCGGTACTGGAATTCCAAACATTGTTCTATAACCAACAGCCATGCCGTCCTTCTTGGCCTCATCCTGCGAAACATAGCTGTGCAACATACCTAAAGGCTGAAATACCTTCTGCTTCATATAATTCTCATAAGATAGACCTGATATACTTTGGATAATTTGACCAAGAATAATATAATTAGCGTTATTATACTGGAATGATTCTCCGACTTTCTTGGTTAGCTTTATCTTACTCATCTTTCTTACAAATTGTTCAATGTTGGTATCATCACCCCTCAAAGTTGCAATTTCATATTCAGCGTCAGCACCAATTCCACTTGTATGGTTTAGAAGCTGCCGGACTGTTATTTCCGATGATGCCTGAAGATCTGATACTCTAAACCAAGGAATGTAGGTTTGCACAGGCTTATCCAAATCTAGCTTCTGCTCATCTACTAATTGCATGATAGCCATGGCCGTAAATGACTTACTTAATGAAGCAATTAAAAAAGGGGTCTGAGGAGTAACTTCTCTTCCTGACGAATCTGCATAACCATATCCCTTCAAATAAATAATCTCATTATTCTTTACAATGCCAAGTGCGAACCCCGGAATACGGCATTGCTCCATTTCCTTTTCAACATAGGAATCAATTTCTGCATAATTCGTTGTGATTTCATTGTTTTCTGCATAAGCAATGTCATAATTTAGGGTTAATATCAATATTCCTACAATACATTTTATCAACACTTTTAACATAATTCCCTCCTATATATATCAATACATGAAATTATATCAGGAGAGAACCGGTATTATTAGTGGCAAGTGTCATATCAATTATAATATAATCTAAGACAATTGTCATATGACATAAATATCATTGGTATATAAAAATCAGACCTTTGAGATTGCACAGCCGTCCCATAGTTCAATCCTCCGATCTGCATTCCGCAGTATAGTAGCATCATGGGTAGCAATAATAATAGTGGATCTGTCTTTCAATTGTTCTAAAACCCCGATTACCTCAAGGGCGCTATTATGATCCAAGGAAGCAGTTGGTTCGTCTGCAAATATAACCTCCGGATTGTTCATCAATGCTCTTGCGATTGCTGTTCTCTGTTTTTGTCCACCGGATAGCTGTTCTGGTTTACGTTTTGCCAAATGGCTGATTTTAAGATTCTCTAGAATATCCATCGCTTTATCTTTGTATTCTTCTGTATTAAGATCGACAGCTATCATAACATTCTCCAAAACAGACAAATACTCTATCAGAAAATGTTTTTGAAAAATAAGACCAAACTTTAATTTTCTTATTCTTGCTTTTTCGTTTATTGAATAGGATTCAATGTCTACATCATCATAATAAACAGTACCAGATGTAGGCTTTCTCATGCCAGATAATACGTATAGTAACGAACTTTTTCCACATCCGGAGGGACCCATGATTCCTACCAGTTCACGAGAACTCAAACAGATATCGATATTTCTGAAGGCATAGGTACAATCCTCCTTGTTAATATCATAAATTAGATTAATTTGCCTTCCAGTAATCTGCATATTCTAGTTCACTCCTTCTATGATTGCTATCGGATCCAGATCCTCCATTATCCTCCATATCGGAAACAGGGAAAATATGCAGGCAAAGAGAGGAACACATACTGCTTCTATCATATAATCCGGTTTTACCAACAACAGAGGAAGTCCTACGGGAATAAAAATAAAAAGATTAAGAAGCAGACCGATTAAAACTGACATTAAAATCCCAAGAGTAACCCCCACCATATTTATCAATAATATTTCATTGAAAACTTGATTGAAAATATTCTGTGATGTATAACCAATTGCACTTAAAATTCCAAATTCGCTCCGCCTTTGGAGCATATGAATATAGCTGATAAAGCCCATACATATAGTTATAATGATAATTACGACGATATTAATGGTAACAAGGATAATATCAATTCCCTTTCTGTCAATTTTATTCTGCAGTGATACGATAGCATACGTTCTAACATCTAATCCCTGAACATCAATTTTATTTATAAAATTATTTATTTCTATTTCTTTTCCTTCCTTGGGAACTATTAATATACCTGTACTATAATCATCGGATACCACTTGATTCATATTCATCCAATACTCCAATGAGTCAAAGGAAACAATACTTTCACCTTCCAGAATACCAACAACAACCATATCTCCTTCTAAGGCCTCATTCTTTTGAACACTACCACCAATTCTGTCACCAATCCCCAAATTCTTATTCTTTGCAACTACAGAATGTAATATAATCTCATTGGTATCTGCCTTTGGTAGCCTGCCTTCTTTTATTTTTAAGTTTAGTTTATCAATCAGCCAATCCATATCCTCTTGTTTGATGGTAAAAACCTTACTGCCAATTCGATTATCAATCACAGTTTCTATATATGTATAATGGGATACCCATGGTATTACTCTTTCACAATCTGATTTAATCGAGAAAATACTGCTTAAAGTATTATCATCAATTACTCTTGTTTTGGCCGCAACGCTTGAATAGATTTTCTGAGGTTCTACATAGGTTCTATCAACTATCTGATATTGAGATATGATAAGCATCTGTAAAAGATAAATAATAATTACCCCCAATACTACAGGGAGGCATAAAAATAAGGCCTTCTTTTTATTCTTTAAGTGATGTTTAAAAGCTGAAAGTAAATTCATGAAGCATTCCTTTCTTAAATAATTTGTTCCGTATTTATGGTTACGCAAAATATTCTCTAAGATATAGAATCGCTTGTGACCTATCTTTGATTTCAATTTTGGAATATATGCTACTGATGTAATTGCGTAAAGTACCATCTGCTATATAGAGTATTGTAGACATTTGTTTATTACTAAAACCACGAGCCATCATTTTAGCAATTTCTTTCTCCCTATCAGAAAAACCAAACTGTTCAACTACAACATGCTCATTTTTTTCTTTTACTACTTTTGAGAGTCCCTCCGACAGTTTTGAAATCACTTTTGGAGGCATTACCATTTTACCAGCGAAAGCATCATGAATCGCTTCAATAAGTTCTGCAACCTCCATATCTTTTAGTAAATACCCACATGCTCCGGCTGCTATTGCATTGATAATATATTCATCATCATTAAAAGTAGTAAGCATTATTATCTTGGTAGAGATGCATATACGTTTTACTTCTCGTACACATTCCACCCCTCCCATGACTGGCATCCTTATATCTAATAGTAAAATATCCGGATTCAGCCTTTTAACTGCTTCATAAGCCTCAATACCATTCACTGCAGTTCCTATCACCTCAATATCTTCTTCCAGATCAAGAACAATTTTCATTCCATCTCTTATTAGTGCCTGATCATCTGCAATCACTATTTTGATACCCATTACATACCTCCCTACCAACTAATGGAATACTGATATTAATAGTGCATCCATCTCCGAAGAAGGAATCTATATTTAAAGTCCCTCCGACTTCCCTAATTCTTAGTTCCATCGCTGATAATCCGAATCCAAATATGATTTTATCGCCTCCAATACCATTATCCTGTAGTTGAAAGCTTATATGTCCATCTTCGCATTTTAATATAAAAATAAAAGCTGTACTTTTACCATGTTTTATCCCATTGGTTAAGCCTTCTTGAAGTGCTCGATATAAAGCATTTTCCTGTATTTCTGATAATTGAGGTAACTCCTCTATTTTATATTTAACATAAATATCCCCATGCAAGGCCGTTTCTTCTAACAACAGTTTTAAGGATGGTACGAAGCCAAGAATCTCTTTTCCTTTATTAAGGACACCAACAGATTCTCTTATATTACTTAATCCTTTTCTCACTTGCTCTTTGGCAAGGTTTATTTTCTGAACCGCTAAATCCTGATCATTTTTCAGCAGACGTTCTCCTGCCTCAAGTTCAATTAATACTGAAGTCAAGGTATGTCCCATCGTATCATGAATCTCTCTTGCTATTTTGTTTCTTTCTTTTAATATGGTGATTTCTTCAATATCTCTTGTATTATCACGTAATTTTATATAGGAATCTTCCAATTGCTTCGTCTTTTTCTTTAATTCATACATTATTGTACTAATTGTTCTTCGCTGATTGATTTCAAATTTTGCGAAGCATATGACCCCAAAAAATACTAAGAACATAAGTAAACTTATCATGATTGTATGAATAAATCCGGAAGGAGAGAAAACGTCAAACTGTAAATATATGTTAAACAAATTCGATAAGAAGCTAAAAGCAGTAACGCTCCCACAAAATAAATAAGAGCTATCAAGGCAAGCCTCCGCGATAAGTACTAGATAAAAAGTCTGCGAAATATTACTATCATCATAATAATTTAAAAAAAATACCAATATAATTCCTATGTATATTATGATCTTACTTGTATTTTTCCTTGCTGGAAATATTATTATATTATTTATTGTTATTAAAAATATTAGCACCCCTGCGAGAAGCACTGGTATCCACGGCTCAATGATATTGTATATTATAATAAAAGCTAAAATTAGAAACATAGATGCCCATATTACTCTTTTTACCTTAAGTACCGATCTGTCGTCCAATAAGTCCTCCTCACAATTATCAATAAATCATTATTTATTTCAATAAACTTTATATAATTATATCACGCACTATAAGAAAGCAAAACAAATATTTACATACTTATGCAATTTTATACATAATATAATGTCTACCTATAGTTTTATCTATCTACATAATAATATCGAGAATAATTAAGCTTTCAGTACAAACTATATGGTCTATAATCATAATAATACTCAACTTACATATTACATGATGAAACAGGATGAATTTCAAGTCCCTTAAAAATTTACCTACAAATTTCATCCTTTAATTTCCATATAAATCCAAGTTATTTAACAAGGATTTTTGAATATTGACTAGTTTATACCATATTTGACAGAATATTTGTTGAAAATTACGTTCTTTTGATATATTATGTCTTTATATGAGGATCTATAAAATGAATGTTTAAACTCTATGATTCTATGTATATAAGTAAACTCTTAAGGAGAATTCAAAATGAATCCCTGCGATCACGTCGATGACGAACAAAATATAGCTGTTACCATTGAAATTGATAAATCTCACTCCCCCAAAGAAAACGATAATTTTTATATCGTGGGAATAGGGGCATCTGCCGGAGGGCTCGAAGCACTCGAACAGTTTTTCTCCAACATGCCAAATGTCAGTAATATAGCATTTGTAGTAATCCAACACTTATCCCCTGATTTTGTAAGCCTAATGCCCGAACTACTATCTCGAAACACTGACATGAAGGTATTCCAGATTCAAGACGGAATGAAGATCATGCCCGGATGTATTTATTTAAATCCACCCAAGTACACAGTAACAATTTCACATGGTCAATTGTTCACGGAAGAACTAAAACCACTTCATAAGATTAATCTTTCTATAAACGTTTTTTTAGAGTCTCTTGCAGCAGACATGATTGAAAAATCAATAGCAATCATTCTTTCGGGAACAGGAAGTGACGGGACACGTGGATGCCGGGCAATCAAAGAAGCCGGTGGTATTGTCATTGCGCAAAACATAGAATCTGCAAAATTTGACGGGATGCCTAAAAGTATAATCTCAACAAATATCTCTGATTTTGTAGCAGCTCCTGCCAACATACCCGAAATATTATTGAAATATACAAACCAAGCTTCTTTGATAACTACAATAGCAGATGTAGAACAAAAAGTTGATGAATCTTCAGACTTCCTGTCACAAATATATAATCTCATAAAAAAAAGATATACCATTGATTTCAGCCTTTATAAGCAAAGCACCGTTCTACGATGCCTCGACCGAAGGATTAGAATATGCCAGATCCAAACACTTGAGGAATATGTCTCCTACCTAATAGATAACATAAAAGAGATTGAAAGCTTATACAACAGTTTGCTGATCGGTGTAACCAGATTCTTCCGAGATACGGATGCCTTTGATGTGATAAAAAATAAAGTTATCCCAGAAATCATTGACCGCAAGGCAGACAACTCTGCTGTAAGGGTTTGGGTGACTGGCTGCTCGACTGGTGAAGAAGCATATTCACTGGCAATCTTATTTAAAGAGTATCTGGATACGATCAAAAGGAGTATCTCAGTAAAAATCTTCGCAACAGATGTTGATAGTAATGCGATCGAATATGCAAGTAAAGGAATATACCCAGATAGCATCTCCAATGAAGTATCACTTGACCTTCTGAATCGTTACTTTATAAAAAAAAGAGACGGTTACCATATTTCAAAATACATTCGTGATATGGTTATTTTCTCATGTCATAATGTTATAAATAATCCTCCCTTTCATAAAATAGACCTCTTAACCTGTAGAAATCTATTAATCTATTTTCAACCGAACCTTCAAAGAAGAATCATTTCCACCTTTCAATTTGCTCTTGAAACAGATGGATTTATGTTTCTAGGCTCAAGTGAATCTACCGGAGAAATGAGTAACTTCTTTTCTACCTTTGATGCAAAATGGAAAATTTTCAAACGCAAAGACATGAAAAAACGTCCACTTGTTGATGATTTTTCCGTCATAACAACAGGTATTATGGTAAATCAATCAACTCCTGCAGAAGATTATTATTCACAGATACATCGGAGCAATATTGAAATGGAAGAAATTTATGTAAATCTAATTGAAGAATGCTTACCTCCCAGTGTGTTGGTTGATGAAAATGGCGAGCTCGTGCACACTTGCGGAGATGTTGATAAATATTTAAAAGTGCCCCGGGGAAAGGTATATTATGACATCCAACGAATGGTACCAAAGGATTTGTCTACTGCCCTAGGAACTGCAATTAGTAAAGTAAAAAAGGAAAAAAGATCAGTTACATATACAAATATTAAAGTAAATTTAAAAGAAGAACAAATTATTATCAATCTTATTGTCAAACCTTTATTCACAAAGAAAAGTGGTTTTCTGGTACTTGTAATCTTTGAAGAAGTTAAAAACAGTATTAACTCGGTAGACCAAGTAGAAAATTTTGATACCATAAGTGAATTGCAGGCTCGTATTTCAGACTTAGAGCAAGAACTTCAATACACAAAAGAGAGTCTTCAAATATCGATTGAGGAAATAGAGACTTCCAGTGAAGAGCTCCAATCCGCTAATGAGGAGTTGCTCGTATCTAATGAGGAATTGCACAGTACGAATGAAGAGCTTCAATCTGTTAATCAGGAGCTCATGGTAGTAAATACTCAATACCAGTACAAAATACAGGAATTGGCGGATTTGAATAATGATATGACAAATTTCCTAAACAGTACGACGATTGGTACCATTTTCTTAGATTCAAATTTGTGCGTGAGAAAGTTTACTCCGGCCGTTACGAAGGAAGTTAATCTAATTGAACAGGATCTTGGCCGACCTATTAGCCATATATCACATAATTTAATAAATGAGGATTTAGTGAAAGAATCCCGTAATGTAATGGACAACCTTATTCCAATTGAAAAGGAAATTCAAAGCACGAATAATCGATGGTATATATTAAAGTATTCTCCATATCGTACCAATGAAAACGTTATTAAAGGGATTGTTCTTTCCCTTGTTGATATTACTTTGCGAAAACAGGCTGAAGTTGAAATTGTGAATAGTAGAGAACGCTACGAAAAACTAGTTGAACTTTCACCATTTGCTATTTTAATCATCAAAGAAGGAAATATACTTTTTTCAAATACTGCAGGGTTTAATTTATTTCAAGTAAAATCTTCAGATGATCTTATTGGATTTCAGATTAACAGATATTTACCCCTGGATGAACTGCTACTTCGTGATAAACATACGGAGTATGCACAAAGCAACGAGAATAAGTTCATTCCAATAGAAGAAAAAATCACTCGAAAGGATGGCTCTGAAATCCATGTGGAGGTATTTTCGATGCCTTTTTCTATGGATGAAGAGAATTCACAGCTTATTATTTTAAGAGACATAACTTTCATAAAATTAGAAAATGAGCTACGTCTAGAGAGTGAACGCCACAAGCAATTATTAGAAGAAGTTATTGCATTAGATACCTTAAGAAGCAATTTCTTCAGCAATCTATCCCATGAGTTGCGCACACCCTTGAATGTCATTATGAGCACTTTGCAGCTTTTAAAAGCTCAAAGTGGATCTAATACATTAGCAGTATCCGAGAAACAAGAGAAATATTATAAAATTATGACACAAAATTGTTACCGTCAGTTAAGGCTTGTTAACAATATGATCGATATTACTAAAATTGATTCTGGTTTTTTTGATATCAATTTGAAGAATCATAACATTATTTGCGTGATTGAAAATATTACTCTGTCGGTATCTGAGTACATTAAAAGCAAGGGCATAGAATTAGTTTTTGACACCGATATGGAAGAACGGATCATCGCATTTGATTTGGACAGTTTTGAAAGGATTATGTTAAACCTGCTTTCAAATGCAGTAAAGTTTACCCAAGAAGGCGGAACGATAAATGTTGATATTATCAATACTACAGATAGTGTGATTATATCAGTAAAAGATACTGGTATCGGTATCCAGAAAGATAAGCAGAAATTCATTTTCGATCGGTTTAGACAGGTAGATCAATCACTTACTAGAAACAACGAAGGAAGCGGAATAGGTCTTTCCTTGGTAAAATCGTTGGTAGAAATGAATGGTGGTAAAATATCTGTTGAGAGTGAATACGGTTATGGAACAAAGTTTATTATTGAAATGCCTACAAAAAAGCTACAAGAAGAGAATGCGATTGTTTATGAGGAAAACCTACAGCAGGGGAACGTTGAAAAAATTCATATAGAATTTGCTGATATTTATAACTTATAATATTTTTTATAGCTGTAACTAGAAGGAGGGAACTACAATTGAACAGTGTAATAAAAGTATTATTTGCTGATGACAGCAATGATTTTTGTGAAATTATCAATGATTATTTTTCCACGTTACCGGATATCAAAATCTTAGGCATAGCTAAAAACGGTTTACAGGTGTACGATATGATTTTAGAAAAAGAGCCTGACATAGTAGTACTCGATATGATAATGCCATATATTGATGGGCTCGGCGTTCTAGAAAAGTTAAAAGAATACTCACCTAAAAAAATGCCAGTAATTATCATGTTATCAGCAATTGGCCAGGATAACATTACACAAAAAGCCATATCACTTGGGGCGCAATATTATTTTGTTAAACCGTTTAATTTAGATCTTTTAGCTGAGAGGATTCGGATGCTTGGTAATTCAAAAAGGGAATCTCTTAATTCACCTGGTAAGTTTGATTCAACCTTTCATCATTATAGCCCTTTCCTAAAAAAAGATAGCGTTTTTACCAATTATATTGAAGAGTATGTAACAAAAATCATTCGCGAATTGGGTATACCCGCACATATTAAAGGTTACAAGTTTCTACGAGACGCCATTATCATGGCTGAAAATGATATTGATTTTATTAGTTCTATCACCAAATTAGTTTATCCTGATATAGCAAAGCGTTATAATACTACCGCTGTTAATACCACTATGAAAAGGCCATCAAACACCGAATTTATTGCTACACTTATTGATACTCTTAAGCTGGAACTGAAATAGGTTTTATGAATTGTTATCCTAACTCCAATAGCATTATTGGGATTTTTGCAGTAAGTGATTATCACAGAGTGACTATAAAAGTTCAGCCAGACAGTTTGTATTAATCTGTCTGGCTGTTGATATTTTCAAATTTGTTTAACCATAGATAACTTACTTTTTATCGTAAATATACTTTTGCCACCATACGAATACGTTCAAACAATCCTTTTAAATCCTCTTTTTCTTCATTATCCGCTATAGCAGCAACTATTTTTTCATCTACATATATAATACTTCCGCTAGTATAAATTTTATCTGCATTAGAATCGGAAATACGATATAGGGGGAACAAAAAAGCATAGACTAGCCACAATATCCCTATTAAACAAAATAGAATAACGTATTTATATCTTATTTTCTTCATTCCGTACACCCCTTATGTAAACCGAATTTTTTCTAAATTATAACATACTTACCTATTATTTCACAAGTTAGAATGTAACCGTCAAACAAGAAAGTGGATATTAAATACATATTTATGAGACAATTACTTTAAATTACTATTGCATGTACTTTGAGCAACATTATAATAATTATGTAGCCAGGATTCCGAGAATATAAAATCTTCATTTCTTCATACCCTCACCCTCTCCTTTTAGTAAAACCCCCATGTCAATGGTGTCATGGGGGTTTGCTCGTGAGCTGGGATGCCCTATTTATAAGGATTTTATAGGCTTTACACTAAAGTATTTCTTATTGAAAGCTGTAAAAATTCTCAAAAAATACAAAATATAATTATTAATATTCTGCTATATATTACAAGTATCTTCTCCAAAACAAGTCAACTTCATTAATACTAATGTAATTTATAATTGGTTCATTTTGATCTCTTTTCAGACCCCCAATTTCCTTTATTTTGGAATAATTACACTAAAAATACCATCTTTGATATTCTCCCCAAATACAACAGAAGAGGATTTAAGGCGAATTACAGGTCTTACAGCATCATTACGTCTTCCAACATAGTAACTGTCAGTAATACTCCCTACGGAAAATACATACGCAGCATACTGATTTGTG
>JAQZBD010000264.1 GCA_029239235.1 Herbinix sp. | reverse complement strand
TATACCAATTGCTCTCTCGTGGGTCATATCTACTATCCAGAGTTTTTGTCCTTTGTGTACCACTATTTTCATCATAGGAATAATAAATTATCTTGCCTTTTGTACTTGAATCATATTTATACAGCTCAAAACTATTGTGGATGCTCTTGCGAATACCATATAACTCACCTGATTCTGTTGCATAGGCAAAGCTATCAATGTATTCTGAGTGATTTTGCAAGATACCAATTAAAAATTGATTGCGTATTCCATCCTCTTTCATATTTACAATATTATTTTCAATTAATATATAATTATCTTCATTAATTTTCTCTGAAGTATCTAGATAATTATTGATCTGATATGTGATTTCAAAATTTATATCCTTCGCTGTTTTTTGGGTAATATCTATGGTTGATGAAATCCAGTTAGAAAAAATAATACTGCCGATCAAAATAACTGTAGTAAGCATCGCTACGGTGAAATAGATGATAACGCTGCTTCGAATTGAGATTGTTTTTTTTAATTTTTTATTTGTCATATCATTACCTCCCCTAAGGTAATCAAGCTTTTCTTCCTTCTTTCGACAATATTCACACTTCTATTCTATACTGGAAAAAGGCTTTTCGCAATAGATTTTCATGACTATGTCCTATCTATATTTGACAATATTACTTATTATCTTATCTCATTGAAACAATCGAAATCCGTAGTTATCAGAGTATTATAAGAGGGCTAGGACAGATATCAATCCCTGGAGTAATACACATCCTACCCATAAAATGAATGCCTGAACTAGCCCTTTTCTTAATTAAATGATTACCTTAACCCTGTTCCTTCCACTGCTTTTTGCTTGGTATAAAAGCATATCAGCTTTATTAATCAGTACGTGGGATACCTCTCCGCCATATTGAACAACACCAATACTAATGGTAACCTGTTTGTTGTCAAGAGAAAAATCATAGTTCTCTACACTGCTTCTAATCTTTTCAGCAAGCATTGCTGCTTCCTCTAAATCTGTATTTGGAAGTACTACAATGAATTCCTCACCGCCGTATCTTCCTATGTAATCGGAGTCTCTGGTATTATCTCTAATCAATTCTGCCACCTTAACTAAGACCCGATCCCCTACCTGATGTCCAAAGGTATCATTCACCAACTTAAAATGATCTATGTCAAGCATCATAATACACAGCTTTTCCTGTGTAATTTTGATGTTTGTTAATTTCTCCTCCAGAAGCTCATTCATGTATTGATGATTATATAGATCCGTCAGCCCATCCTTGATGGATTTATTGATTAATACCTCATTCATCAGCCTCAGCTCATTATTTAATTTTACCATCTCTTCGTTGATTTGCTTGTTCTTGATTACCTCATCCTGCAGCCATTTCGTAATTCGTATATCCTCACCGATGATTAGATGACCTTGGAGTATCTGTGACTTGGAACATATGGGTATTAGGGTAAGGTTAAATGGAACTGGTATGTCGTAGCTTGAAAAAGCCTCTATATCCTTAAAACTAACCTGGTGATATAATACATCACATCTTTTCATTACATCGCAAAATTCCTGGTCTTTGATTAGCTCTGTAATATGCTTTCCTTTGATCTCTTCCTGCGAATAGTGTAACAGCGTCTCCATATATTGATTGGTCTTAGTAATATATCCTTCCGGATCAATTAATATCGTCAGCCCCGTTAATTCATTGAATAATTTGTTGGTAACAACTGAATCTGAGATCGACATAAACTGATAGTTCATAATCGCATAGTTAACTCCGATTAGCATAATAACGGTAAAGAGTGCTCCCATATTAGGTATCGATATTATATTAAAGTAAGGTAAAATTTCTTGGATTATTAGTGTTAGGACAAATGGAATAAAACTGCTCAGTACTATAATATTGACTTGTTTTTTTCGAAGCTTATTATTTGATCGATGCCCCCAGACATAAAGCAGAAGCATGCTGATGGCAAGATAAGAGAAATTATATATGAAATTACCGGTATAGAATATATTCTCAATCAAAGGACTGGTATTAATGTCCGGCCCGAATAAGAATAGTACCATGAATAGGAACACCGGAGCCGGTATTAATACCAACACCTTAATAAACCAGTGCTTGATCAGCCTATTATCCGTAAGGTTCAGCACAAAGAATAATACGAATGCCTCAAAGCTGCACCATCCAAAAGCCCCTATCTTATTCCAAAAGGAATATTCATAGTTATCCTGTGCGAGATAAAGAAACCCATTCGCAAAGGACCATATCATCATACTTAAGTTTAAACATAAAAAGAGCAGGAATATATAAGACTTCCTGTCTTTTTTAATGGCTTTTAATCCAACATGCAGATATAGAACTGCTGCTAAAAATGACAATACAGATAAATAGATCATGCTATATCATACTCCTTACTAGGACTTTTGGTCTACTTTTAACATAATATCAAAATTTGTCAAATAAAACAACTCTATCTTGTTAAAATTTTTAAAGTATTACCATGAATTAACTTGTAATATTTTCACTATTTCCCATCATGGTAATAAAGACTTCTGTTAATTCCGGATCAAAATACTTACCCGACTCTTCCATCATTTCACAAAAAATTTGTTTTATATTTTCGGGAGTAATCTCATTCATCATAGATCGTTTGTTATCATAGGTTTCAGCCAGTGCTATAATTCTCGCATTCAAAGGTATTTCATGTCCTTTCAGTCCTTTGGGATAGCCGCTTCCATCCCACTTCTCATGATGTGCATATACATCATCCGCCAGATCCAGGGTATGATCGAATAGCTTTAAGATCTTATAGCCAACTACTGTATGCTGCATCAGCTGTTGCTGTTCGTGCTCTGTAAGACCTTCTTTTTTATTTAATAAGTTATTTTCTATTACAATCTTTCCAATATCGTGAAGAAGCCCAGCATCAAGAAGTTTTTTTATCTCCGGCTGCGGTAAGCCCAACGTCTTTCCCATTCTCTCACAGAGTTCAGCTACATGATTCGAATGAGTCTTAATATTTTGATTTTTCTCCTGTAAGGACTTGATAATGGTGTTAATCGCATCATCCGCAAAGCTTTTTCGGGAAAAGGTCTTATCCTTATACATTTCGTTTTCTGCATTTCCCATGATTTTTTCAATATCCTCGTAAGAGCTCATCTTTGTATCATAGCCGATGGCAATACTGCATCTGATATTGTTAACCCGCTCGTTGACGAGACCGTTTCTTATTCTTTCCACGATCATCTTTACTTCGGGTACTTCCGTATTGGGTAACAGAACAATAAATTCATCACCCCCGACACGGGCTACCGCATCTTCACTTCGACAAGATTTGTTTAGTATATCAGCTACCTTCTTTATTAATATATCACCGGAGGTATGTCCAAATACATCATTTACCATTTTTAATCCATTCACATCTGCAAATATAATAGAGATGGGCAGGCTGGCTTTTGTATCTATTTTTTTAATCGTATCCTCAAAGCAGCGTCGGTTCATTAGGCCGGTTAGGGTATCGTGACAGCTTAGATAATGAATCTGCGAGGTTCTCTCCTGAACATTATCCTCCAGATTATTTACTAACTGGTTCATCCTGTCCGCCATTTGGTTGAACATACCTGATATGGTTCCAATCTCATCATACTTTTCTATGGTTACCCGCTTGGATAAATCACCGGAGGATAGCTCCTCCATGGCAGTAATCAGGTTCTTAATGGGTTTTATCATTCTGTTCGTACTGATGTAATAAGAAAAAATGGATAACAATAGGACTATGATAATAATGAGTACTGTGATCTGTATATTTGAGATAACCCGGTCCATGTATAGTTGACTGGAAGCCGCTGAGACAATGACCCAGTCAAGACCCTCTGCATGATATTCTGTAACTTTGATATAGAAATTCTGCTTTTCCCCTCTATATAAATAGTTATCTTCTTTTGTCTCTTTGTATTGCTCATATCCGCGCAGGATATCTAATGATCCTACATCCGAAAGCTTATTTCTGCTTAATGTCCCATCTTCTGAGCTTGAATAGTTCTCCTGGTGAAAGGAATTGCCGATTAGTTCCTCGGAATTCTTATCAATAATATAGGCATAGCCCTCTGTTTGGTTAACAATTTCCGTAAGGTATTCATTAATACCGGTCAGTAGCATATGCGTTGCCACTACACCCTCTAAATTACCTTTTGCATCATAAACCGGCCATGCTGCTGATAGTGTAAGATCATTCACCACGAAATTTTTGTAGATAGGCGCATAGGTTGGCTTGCCGCTCTGCTTTGTACTGATATACCAATCTCTGGTGCGGACATCAAAGGCTTCCGTGCGCATGACAAAATCTCCTGCCGTAAGATCTTCATTTACAGAATAATAAACAGACTTGCCTGCAGTCTCTGCATTATTTTCAATTATTTCAATGGAATTCTCTTCATTCCTTCTGGCTCCGTAATACTCTCCGGATTCCAGACCATAGGTAAAGCTATATATCTGGCTCCCTGAACTCTGTAGAACGCTTGTAAAGTATTTTTGCCGTTCTTCTTCATCAGATATATCTATGACTCCACCGGAAAGCAGCTTCTGATTTACCTCATTCGTTTTGTAGGGTTCCGTAACCAGTCGATCCGTTTGCTTACTGATTTCTCTATTCATGTCATAGGACATCACTTCAGCTGTTTCCTTCGCCAGTGCCATCCAATTAATAAAATACATGCATCCAATTGATATGGCAAAGACCATAGTAAATACTGAAAAAATAATAATGATTCTACTTCTAATTGATATACTACGTTTTATTTCAGGATTCTTCTCATGATTCATCATATGTACGCGCCCCTCCTGTAGCTTTGTTTGAACCATATAGGTCAAACATGAATGAAATAGGACATTATATTCTATTGCTGCTTACTATTAAAATTCCTTTCCTTTTAAA
>JAQZBD010000263.1 GCA_029239235.1 Herbinix sp. | reverse complement strand
CTCCAAAACCGTTCACGGGGGTTCGAATCCCTCTTCCCCTGCTAAATAGAAAGCCTTATAACCATCGAGTTATAAGGCTTTTTTGTATCTCATGATTCATGATTTTTTATAATCAAAAAGAATAATAGCGGACAAAAAAGGACAAATTTTAAAACGTAAAAAAGGCGCCTCTCATTCAGAAGCACCTTAAATTTTATTAGATTGGATATATACCTGCTTATTTGTTAAATTAAAACAAGTTATTATTCTAAAACTATTGGTCTATTTTATCTATATATACAGAGGGAATTGTAATTGTTCCACTACCAGTTGACTCATAACTAAATAGTCCATATGAAGTGCCATAAATAGTTATTTCATCGTCCTCAAGAACTCTAGATTTGACAATTGATTTATCATATTCAGTAAATATTATTTGATCATAGTCATTATCAACAGCTAAACGTAGTTGAACTGTAGTATCTCCTTCAACAACTTGAAGCACTTCACCGCTGAACTTAACTTTTTTATCGTAATAATCATCTGGGGTTCTTGCAAGTTGAGAATATGTAATGCCTGTATTGTATCCTTTTTTCTCTTCGGCTTCTTTTGCCGCTTTTTCTTTAGCTGCTTTTTTGGCATCTTCAGCAGCAATTTTATCTAGTTTGGCTTGGGTTTCCTTTGCTTTAAGTGTAGCCTCAGCTTCGGTAAGTTCCTTGTATGGTGCAATAATAGCTTCTAATGCATCTTTTTCTACTTTGATTTCCTCGTATTCAACATTAAGAGTTTCATACTGTTCCTGCAAATCTGTTAGTTGGGTCTGCAAGTCGTTATTAGCTGTTTTTGCATCCGATAATTGTGTGGATACTTCTTCATATTGCTCGGAAGATATACCGGAGCAGGCCGTCAGAGACATTGATAAAACAATTAAAATTACAAGAACAAAAGTAATTTTTTTCAAATTAAATCCCTCCCTATAGTTAGTCGTATTTAAAATCTTGTATTTCCATATTAAATCATTTTTAGCCAATAATCAACAAAAAAATGTAAATAATACCATAAGTACTTCTATTGTCAAGTCAGTCGAAGTGCTCATAAAAAGACCATACGCCTTTGGTAAAATAGTGGGTAAATGTGCTCATAGTTAAGAATGCATCCCTAGTTCACAAACGGGTTGTACAACGTATTCTTACCATAACCAGTCGTTATATCTATCATAAAGAAACTTCTTGAATTTAATTGTTTATCATGTTATACTGACAAAGTGTTCAAAGACATATGTCCTTGATAAAAAGACTTCGAGAGGAGAGAAATTATGAAGAAGAAATTAATGGCACTTGCACTTTGCTTATGCATCGCTGTAAGTATGTTGTCAGCCTGCGGTACAAAATCAGGCGATAGCGGTAATGTAATCAAAATCGGTGTATTCGAGCCGGTTACTGGTGAAAATGGTGGCGGCGGCTTCCAAGAGGTTCTTGGTATTCGTTATGCCAATAAAATGTACCCAACAGTAGAAATTGATGGGGTTACATATGACATCGAGCTTGTCGAAGTTGATAATAAGAGCGATAAGACCGAAGCTGTCAGCGCTGCACAGAGCTTAATCAGCGCCGGTGTTAAAGTTGTATTAGGTTCCTATGGTTCCGGTGTATCCATCGCAGCCGGTGAATTCTTTAAAGAAGCTAAGATCCCTGCAATTGGTGCTTCCTGTACCAATCCTCAGGTAACTCTTGGCAATGACTACTATTTCCGTGTATGTTTCCTTGATCCTTTCCAGGGAACAGTTATGGCGAACTATGCAAGCCAGGAAAACGCAAAGACAGCAGCAGTTATAACACAGCTTGGTGATGACTATTCCTCAGGTCTTGGAAGTTACTTCGTAACAGCATTCAAGGGTCTTGCAGGTGATGGCGCTATCGTAAGTCAAGAGCAGTTCCAGACGAATCAGACGGATTTTAAGGCTATTCTTACTAATGTAAAGCAGGCTAATCCTGATGTTATTTTTGCTCCTTCTTCGATCGCAACTGCACCACTAATCATTGCTCAGGCTCGTGAGCTTGGTATTACAGCTCCTATCATGGCTGGTGATACCTGGGAAAACTCAACAATTATTGAAAATGCCGGCGCTCATGCAGAGGGCATTGTTCTTTCCACCTTCTTTGATGATGCAGAACCTGCGAACAAAGAGGCAGAATCCTTTGTAACCGGTTTTAAGGAATATTTAAAAGAGAACAAACAGTCAGAGATTATTCCTGCAGTATCAGCTCTTGGATATGATGCATACTTAGCAGCTCTTCAGGCAATGAAGGATGCAGGTTCTACTGATACCACTGCAATCCGTGATGCGCTTGTAAAGGTTCAGTTTGACGGTGTAACCGGATCAATTTCCTTTGATGAGAACGGTGATGCTAATAAGGATATGGCTTTCATTAAGACAGTTGAAAATGGTGAGTTCAAATTCCTAAAGACTGTAACAGTAGCGGAATAAGCCAATTTATAGCTAGAGCTACTACAATGATTTTGCAATTTCTTAAATAAGTGAATTCACAAGGGGAGTGCTGCTACACGGACAATAACATCCTTGCACACTCCCCTTAATACTGACTTGGACACATTCTTGAGTTTGCCTGCCATTCTGTACAAAGTGACAGTAATGACACACAAACTCAAGAGTATGTCTTTCAGCAGTTCTACCTTGCGGATACAATATCGTATTAATTTACGTTTATATTTGTACCCGCTTTAAACTATTGACCTCATATTTGCCTATGCTGATTTTGCATAGAGTTTATAAATGAGTGATGCAACAGATTGTTTGGAGGACATCTCATGGCACTATCTACATTTTTCCAACATGCCTTAACCGGAATATCCCTTGGCGGAGCCTATGCTCTGATTGCGATTGGATACACTATGGTATACGGCATTCTCCGCCTTATTAATTTCGCTCATGGCGATATTTTTATGATGGCGGGTTATTTTATGATATTTTCCATGGCAGTATTGCCTTGGTGGATTGCGATTCCTATCGTGTGTATTTTGACGATTATTTTGGGTGTGGTTATTGAAAGAGCTGCTTATAAGCCGATCCGTTCGGCTCCGCGTATGTCAATTATGATTTCAGCAATCGGTGTATCCTATCTGATTCAGAATCTGGCTACATATATGTTTACAGCACTTCCACGTGCTTATCCGGAAATTCCGTTTCTTAAGAAAATATTTCATATCGGAAGTATCTCTGCTTCTTTGGTTACCTTTATTACGCCAGTGTTAACCATTCTTTTGGTTTTCGGACTTATATACCTAATCAATCATACTAAGGTTGGTATGGCTATGCGTGCTGTATCAAAGGATTTTGAAACGGCACAGCTGATGGGAATTAAGATTAACAATACCATTAGTACTACCTTTGTGATTGGGTCTTTCCTTGCAGCGGTCGGTTCCATTCTTTATTTCACAGATCGTATGTCGGTTACTCCTTTTAGTGGTACCTTACCAGGTCTAAAGTGCTTTATCGCTGCCGTGCTGGGCGGTATCGGAAGTATCCCCGGTGCTGTTGTTGGTGGCTTTATTATTGGTATCTGTGAAACCTACCTGGTTGCATTCGGTTATTCGACTTACAGTGATGCATTTACATTTATTTTATTAATCATTATCCTTCTGCTGCGCCCAACAGGCCTGTTTGGAGAGAAAATGATTGATAAGGTATAGGAGGGAGCCCGTATGAAAAAGTCTAAAAACCTGATATATTCAGCCATACTCGGCTTAGTCATCCTGGTATTCCTTTTCTTCCTGGAAGCCAATAAATTCAAATTTGGTATGGCATATACCGTATTGCAAAAAGGTATGATACTTGTTGTCGTAGCCGTATCCATGAACCTGGTTACCGGCTTCACCGGATTATTCTCTCTGGGTCAGGCCGGATTCATGGCAATCGGGGCTTACGTTACTGCTATCTTTTTAATTCCGGTAGACAGTATTAACGAAGTTTATTATATTAGTGGAATTAATCCGACGATCTTAAACTTCAAGACCTGGATTGAATCAGGGCCTGCCTTTACCCATGTGTTAATTCCTTATATTGCTTTAATTATCGGTGGATTGGTAGCAGCAGCCTTTGCCGCTATCATTGGATATCCGGTGCTTCGTCTTAAGAGTGATTATCTTGCAATCGCAACTCTTGGTTTTTCCGAGATTGTAAGAGCTATCATCTCCAGTCCCCAATTGGATCGTGTTACGAATGGTTCCTATGGATTAAAAAAGATTGAGGGCTTTACCTCTATTTTTGAGATTTTTGGAGTTATGGTAGTGTGCGTACTGCTCATGGTACTCTTGCTGCGCAGTACCTACGGAAGAGCCTTCCGTGCTATCCGTGAGGATGAAATCGCTGCAGAGGCAATGGGTATTAACCTATCAAAGCATAAGCAAATGAGCTTTATTATCGGGTCTTTCTTCTCCGCAGTCAGCGGTGGTATGCTTGCAATGTTCATGCGTTCCATTGATTCTAAAACCTTTAGCGTAGCATTGACCTATGATATTCTGTTGATTGTTGTTATTGGTGGTATTGGTAGTGTGACAGGCAGCGTTATTGCAGCTCTGGTTGTAACATTAAGCAAGGAGTGGTGGCTTCGTTTCTTTGACAATCCGCTCTTTATCGGTGATTTTCAGGTACCGCTGTTCCGTACAGGGTTCCGTATGGTTGTATTCTCCGTAATTCTTGTTTTAGTGGTTCTGTTCTATCAAAGGGGAATTATGGGCAAAAATGAATTTTCCTGGACAGGGTTAGAAAAGCGCATCCGAAATTTGTTTAGAAAGAGAGGTGCTAAGAATGCCTGACCAGGTTTTAAGTGTAAAAGACATTACCATGCAGTTTGGTGGTGTGGTGGCGGTTAATAATCTCTCCTTGGAAGTAAAGAAGAATGAAATCGTATCCCTGATTGGACCTAATGGCGCCGGAAAGACGACGGCCTTTAATGTAATTACCGG
>JAQZBD010000262.1 GCA_029239235.1 Herbinix sp. | reverse complement strand
GCATCCCCCGTAGTTACCTTACTGCTTACTTCACTTATCTTAGACTATGGGATATTGTTTGTCAACAATAGACAAGAAATGCCCAAAATATACATTGGGGAAAATATACATAAAAGCTAAAAATACGGTTCTTTAGAGAAAATTCAATATAAAGATTAATAAAATCATGATACAGAAGGTAATAATTATTCAATTTATAGGAGTGAAAATACTAATATGAGCAGCGTCCTGATCGTTGGAAGTTATGGTACGTTTACCAATGAAATCATTCATAAGTTCTACAAGGAAAATTGGCGGATTTATACGCTGATTTGCAATAAGAAGCTCATTAAGCCAACTCATGTATTTGAACAATACGTATTTAAATATGATAGTGACAGTATCAAAGAAATACTCACCAGCTGTCGTCCGGATGCTATTCTTTTCAGCGGTGCTTATGATCCTCTATATAAATGGAACGATAAAAGTGATATAGAGGAGTCTTTAAGCTATGTCACCGGTCTTAGTAATTTACTCATGTGCTCCGCAATGCTTGGCTTAAGACATTTTGTTTATGTATCTTCCGATAAGGTATATGAAGAGGAATATGTGATTGATATTAAGGAAGGTATGCCGACTACCCCTAATAGTTTTAAAGGTATGACAATATCACAGGGTGAGAACTTAGCGATGCATTTTGACCAGACGACTCAGCTCGAAGTAACGGTTGTTAGAATTGCCGGTATGTATGGTATTCCTGCCAATCGAGAAGCCTGTACAGACATATATTCAGAAATGTGCTTGAAGGCCTTGGTTGAAGGTCAATTAAAAATTAATGCGAAAAAAGTTCTGTCGGCTCTATATGTAAAAGACGCGGCGGAAACGTTGTATCTTTTAATAAATGCTCCAGAGAGAAAGCATGGTTTATATCATATATCCTCAATGGAAGAAGTAACAGAGGATGCTGTTGCTGCAATTATTCAGGAAGGATATTCTCAGCAAATTGATATTTTGGATCAGACCATAGGCCTTAAGCATAGAAGGATTTTATCAAATGAAAGATTTTGTAAGGAATTTGATTTTGAAGCCAGAAACGGTTACCAGGAAATAATCCCTCAGATTATTACCTATATGAAGAGTCACAAGAACCTGTTTTTGCATAATGATGAAATACAAAATGGAAAGAGCTATAGACACAGGATTTTTCAATTGTTTAAAAAAGCATTTCCATTTCTGGAATGTCTGGTATTTTTTCTTCCATTTTTTTTGCTAAATAACCGTTCGGTAGACAGTGTTTATTTTGGGGGAATTAATTTTTACCTTTTATATGTACTGTTATTTGCCATAGTACATGGCAGGCATCAAGCGATCTTTGCTTCCTTGCTGAGTGTGGTAGGGTACTTTTTTCGTCAGATGTATGGGGCGTCAGGCTTTTCCGTATTAATTAATATTAATACTTATATATGGATTGCTCAGATTTTTGCTGTCGGACTAACTGTCGGACATTTAAAGGATAAGTTTCGTGAGATGGAGTTAGACAAGAATGAACAAATTGATTTCCTCACGGAACGATTAAATGATATTACAGTCATTAATTCCAGTAACACGAAGATTAAAAACTATTTTGCAGAAAAAATTATTAGCAGTACGGAGAGCGTTGGCCGTATCTATGACATTACATCAAGGCTTGATAAGGCTGCAACCGGTGAGGTACTATTTGCCGCACTGGATACTCTTTCGGAAATTATGGATACTAAGGATGTATCTATTTATGTGTTGTCCAACACGGATTATTGCCGACTTGCCTCTGCCTCCAGTGAAAAGGCTCGTGCCCTTGGCAAATCCGTATTTATAAAGGACTATAATGAAATATTTGAAGTACTGAAGGTCAAGCAGGTATACATTAACCGATCACTTGACAGTGCCTTGCCAATGATGGCAAGTGCTCTGTTTGATGATAAAAGCAACATGAGAATTGTTATTTTTCTATGGTCAATTCCCTATGAGGAAATGACCTTATACCAATCAAACCTTTTGACTATAGTTGGAGCGTTGGTTTACTCCGTGGTGGTAAGAGATGCTGATTACTTGGATGCATTGGCTTACCGTCGGTTCATTCCTGAGACGATGATTCTACAAGAAGATGCATTTAAGGAAATGCTGGAGATTTATAGGCATGCTGCAGAAAAGGGCTATGCCGAGCTAAGTGTGTTCTATGTGCATAGTGATTTCATTCCTTTAAAGGAGCTTAGCGGCAGGATTAAGCCTCTGCTTCGAGGAACAGATTATGTTGGCACAATGTCAGATGGAAATCTTGCAATACTATTGACAAATACCAACGAAAACGAATCTGTATATGTTAGGAAGCGTTTGGAGGAAAAAAATCTTAGGACATACAAGGAGAACGAGCGTTAATCTGCTGCTTCGGGTACGAATGTACGCCCAAAGGACGAACGTTCGAAGACTCGCTGCTTCAGAAGGAGAACATGTATGGATATAGCAGGACTCTTGCCTGTTCTAATAATTTTAATATTGAACACTTTTATTGCATTTATAGTATTTATTGTGGCTCTCTTTCAAAAAAAGGGTCAACATAGCACGTTACTTATGCTGGCCTGGTTTATTTTTATTGTACCATTGTGTGGTCTTTTATATATATTGATTGGCCACTTTATCAGTTTTTTAAATCGGAAGAAAAATGTTGATATGAGTGATGTAAGCTTCAGTCAGGATCGTGAGAAACTGATACTTCCTCCGGATCAGGAGACAGAGATGAATTATGTTCCTATTCAGGATGCTATGGCAGTATCAGACACCGGTAGTTTGAGGAGGCTGCTCCTAAATACTCTTCGTAATAATGCTAAGAAAACGGTATCGAGTATCGCTGTAGCCATGAACAGCAGGGATACAGAGACCTCCCATTATGCTGCTTCCATTATACTGGACGCGTTATCCGAGTGCCGTTCCACTGCGCAAAATATGATTGATCAGATGCAAAAGCATCCAGAGGATGTAGAGATGAATTTACTTACTTTGGAGTATGTTCATGAGATTTTGAGTATGAAAATAATGAACGAGATTGAGCAAAAAACTTACATTTACATCATGGATGATGTTGCTGAAAACCTTTTTACGAATAATCTTTGGTATATGACAGCAACACATTATTTGTGGATGACGGATTTATTCATTTCGATTCAGGATAATAATATGGCCGATAAATGGGTTACCAGGGCTGGTATGTACCGCCCTTATATGCTGGATACTTACAAAGCTCATTTGCATTTATACTTTGAACAGAAGAATAAAACAGCATTTTTTGATTGTCTGGATGAACTGCGAGAAGCTGATATCACTGTTGATGAAGAGATTATGGGTTTGTTTCGATTGTATGAAGGAAAGGCTTAACTAAGAGTTTATATTTGATAGAAAGAAAAGGGACAACGGATTCTCTTAATTTGTCCAGTACTTCTGGGCAATCAGGTAGTGGAAGAGAGGCTTTTTCTCCACAAGAAAAGCTCCATGTCGCTATTTTGTCAGAAAGTACAGATGATGTGAATACACAAATTCTTATTGAATGGTGTGTGTATAGTAAATACATGTATCAGCTCTATCCTTTCCTGCCGGATGCAGATATCATAGCTGATTATGATGTAGTACTATTTGGAGATTATAGCGTAACAGCAGAGGATACGGAGATTCTTTTTTCTTATGCGACTATGGAAAAGGCTTTGATATTTACACAGCTTCCCGAATATAAGGAAATATCATCGAACAGAAGGCTGGCGAGTTTTTTTGGAATTCAAAAGGAAGTGAATGAAGCTATCACCGCTGATGGAATTAAAGTATTTTCCGATTTTATGATCAATAAAGAACGTATCTATACAAAGGGGGATTACTTCGGGGATGAGGATGACACGCAAATCACGATACCCTACTATTCCCTGTCTCCCGGTTATGAGGTTTATGCAGTAGGGATGTTTAATAATCAGGAGGAGCTTGGAATCCTTGACAAGGATCTTCCGCCGCTCTTATGGAGAGCTACAGCCGGTAATTCCTTTGTATATGTCATCAACAGTGACATCTTTGAAGGCGTGTCCATGCTTGGTGTATTGACTGGATTTATGGCTCATTTAGGGGAATTTTACGTGTATCCAATTGTAAATGCTCAAACCATTTCACTCATTGATTATCCATACTTTTCTGATGAGAATAGTGAGACGCTGCAGCACATTTACAGCCGAACCTCAGAGGCAATGGCAAGAGATTTACTGTGGCCGAATATTGTACAGATTTTAAAGAATTATGGAGGCTCTTATAGCTTTTTTGCAGCACCCCAACTGGATTATCAGGACGGGGTAGGTTCTAAAGACAATTATATCGGATTTTATCTGCGTGAAATTGGGAAACTACCAGGTAATATGGGGCTATCTTTGGGACAGGTCTCTGATACAAATCTCACGGATATGGTATCAGAGAATGAGAGATTTTTTAAGGACTATTTACCTGATTATGATTTTACAGCGTTGTATGCTGGTGATTTTAGTACAGGTGAAATTGAGCGTAATTTGAACAAGGACTTCTTAGAGGACATCAGCCTGATTATGTCAGACTACGAGAAAGGCGATAATCTGCTTTCTTTTCTTGATGAGGATGTACTATCAGTAAAATTTAATCTGGATGGTTATCAGCATGAGACCAGGGATAATTTACGAATGAACTCTATTGAAAATGCGCTTGGTATGTGTAATGTGAAAGTAGATATTGGACGAGTGCTTTATCCAAAGGACGACTCGGATGAGTGGAATAACCTAAGCTTAACATGGTCTAAGGGCGATACTTATTTTAAAGATTTTTCCGTGCTAGACATGGTACCTGTTTATGAAATGGAGAAGAGGGTCAGACGCTTTCTGGCAATGGATTATATCTGTGAATATGATCAGAATGATGTTGCCATTCAGATTGATCAGTTTGATGAAGAAGCTTATTTCATACTTTGTACGAATAACAGAACCATTGATAGTGTTGAAAACGGAACAGCAAAGAAGATTACAGATACTACCTATTTAATTAAGGCGGCTGATGCTGAGGTACGTATTCATATGCTGGAAGATAATGTATTGCAGAAGCCGAAAAATAATAAGACAATCCCAAGTACGCCATAATAGACTGGCGAGGAGGATAGGCATGAAAATATGTTTGATAGCTGAGGGCTGTTATCCCTATGTTGTTGGTGGTGTATCCAGCTGGATACACAGTATTATAAAGTTATTTCCAGATACCCAGTTCAGTCTTATTACTATCGTATCTGACCGCAGTATCAGCGGCAAATTCGCATATGAACTGCCAGCTAATCTGACGGAGATACATGAGGTATATTTGCAGGATGTGGACTGGGTTGGAAGGTATAGGTCCAGAAAGCGTGTGAGATTAAAGAAAAAAGAAGTAGATGCACTTCGAAGCCTGATTATTGGTGAGGATATCAACTGGTTGACGGTGTTTGGAATATTTAATCGAAAGAATGTCTCCATCAATAATATATTAATGAGTCCAGAATTTCTGGACATGGCAAAAGAGTATTATGCACTTAGGTTTTCCGATATTATTTTTTCGGACTTCCTATGGACCTTACGTTCCATCTATCTGCCTTTGTTCTTTTCACTAAAATGTATTCCACCAAAGGCTGATGTTTATCACTGTGTTTCTACCGGATATGCAGGAATTATCGGTAGTAAAGCTTTATCACTTTATTCCGGTGCGAAATTACTAATCAGTGAACACGGAATTTATACTCGTGAGCGTGAGGAGGAAATAATTAAAGCAAAGTGGGTTCAGGGAATCTATAAGACCATTTGGATTGAACAATTCCGGAAAATGTCCAAGTGTGCCTACCATTATGCAGATCTGGTAACCGCCCTTTTTCAGCAGGCACATTCACTTCAAATAGAATTGGGCTGCTCTGAGGAAAAAGCCATTATAACTCCAAACGGTATTAATACGAAGAATTTTGAAGGAATTCCTATGAAAGATCCACAGGATCCCTATATTAATGTTGGTGCCATTCTTCGAGTAACACCAATCAAAGATGTAAAGACTATGATTAATGCCTTTTATTATGCCCATGAGAAACAGCCTAGGTTAAAGCTTTGGATTATGGGACCTGATGATGAGGATCCGGAATATGCAGAAGATTGCCGTGAGCTGGTAAAGGCGATGCATGCAAAAAACATTGAGTTTACCGGCAGTATTCGTACGACAGATTATATCGGGAAGATGGACATAACAATTCTTACCAGCATTAGTGAAGGTCAGCCTCTTACCATTCTGGAGGGGTTTGCGGCAAAAAAGCCTTGTATCGCTACCAATGTTGGAAATTGTCAGGGGCTAATATATGGTGAAAATGATTCCTTTGGAGATGCTGGAATTGTTGTATCCGTTATGAATATTTCGGAAATAACCAATGCGATTTTAAAGCTGGCAAATAACCCCGAGCTGATAAAACAAATGGGAGAGAATGGTTATCAGCGACTTATGGCTAAGTACAGAAGTATCTATATGGAAGAAAATTATAGGAAAATATACAAAACACTAGTGGAATTAGATGCAGAAAGGTAAAAAGATAGAATGGCAGGTATCGGTGTTCAGCTGAACAGAATATTTGATAAACATACGGTGACATCCTCCCTTTATGGAATAGGCTTCAGTTTTGTGAACACTATAGCTCCGATGCTGGTTGTCATTGGGTGTCTGTTGGCAATGTATGAGGTCTTGGGCTTTGACACAGTAGGTTATCTGGAACGAGAAACTTTTTCCAGCAGCATTTTGTATATATTCATCTTTTCACTGTTAACAACGTCTCCCTTCAACTCAGTTCTCTCGAAATTTCAGACGGACAGAATCTACGAGCAGCGTTATGAAGATATTAGACCCTGTATCTATGTAGGGACACTTACTAATCTAACGCTCTCATCCTTGGTGGCTATTCCGTTTTATATCTATGCGGTGTTAGTGAGCCATTTACCTGTCTACTATGTATTTACAACTTATATGGGTTATTTAGGGTTAACGCTGACTTTTTCTACGATGATATATAATTCTATTCTCAAACAATATAAAAAGATCACCATGTATTTTATCTATTCGATGGTGGTGACATTTTTACTATCTTTGTTTTTTTACTTCCTTTTAGGATTTTCAATTACCTATAGCATGTTGTTAGCTTTGACCATTGGTTTTTTACTGATTGCCTCCATGGAGATTGCCAATGTGCTGCAGTATTTTCCTACAAACAGTCGAAGATATAGGGATGTATTACACTATTATCGTGTCTATTGGAAGTTGATTGCTTCAAACTTTTTATACACGATAGGTCTGTTTATTCATAACTTTGTTTACTGGGCACAACCCTGGCATCTGGTAGTACGTGATACCTATGTCTCGAATCAGTCCTACGATATGGCTTCCTGTATTGCCATGTTTACTAATATATCTGCTAGTGTATTGTTTATTTCCAGAGTTGAGATGCATTTTCATGATAGGTATAAGGACTATATTGAAGCTGTAATCGGAGGTAAACTGGATAGTATTGAGAAAACGAAAAAGAGAATGTTTCGCGGACTATCTTCCCAGCTTTTGTCACTTACGCACCTTCAGTTTATTGTTTCAGTTGTAGTCTATCTGGTTGCAATGGTTATTCTTCCAATTACAGGCTTCGCAGGTATGATTATGGAGATTTATCCTCAATTGGCCATTGGATACTTCTTGTCCTTTCTCATGTATTCTGAGATGCTATTCTTATATTATTTTGATGACTTGACAGGTGCGGTGATCAATGGTGTGATTTTTGCAGGAATTTCCCTTGTTGGTTCCATTATTTCATCCAGGTTACCGGCGATTTGGTACGGCTTAGGATTTACAGCTGCTTCTTTCTCAGCCTTCACCTTTTCTTATTTTAGATTACGTTGGATCGAGAAAAACCTGGATAGTCACGTTTTCTGCAGGGGTACAGTATTAAAGCAGGTACATTGGGATATGCCGGATTCAGAGGTATATAATATAAATAAAACCAAGATAAAGGCTAAGGCCTAGAGAAGGGGGATTATTATATGTCAGTTATGCTACGAATCTTTGTCTGTATTTCCGGTATGGCTCTTATTTATATGGCGCGAAGAGCAAGTATCGCTCGTAAAATGACAGAGAGACAAAGTCTGTTTTGGATTTTAGGCGGAGGTATTATTATCATATTCGGACTCATCCCTCAGCTTGTATACTTTGTTTCAGATACCTTCGGAGTTGAGTACGCACCCTCCATCATATTTGCTATTGCGATTATTCTTGCGATCTTTGGTATTTTTAACTGCTATAGGACAAATGCGGAATTAACTGCTCGTGTACAGGAGCTTGCAATGCA
>JAQZBD010000261.1 GCA_029239235.1 Herbinix sp. | reverse complement strand
GCATCCAGTATAATCATATCACCATGCGAAATCTTCTTAAGAACATCCTCCACACCAACTAAGGCCGGTATTCCCAGTCCTTTTGCCATGATGGATACATGGCTGGTCACGCCGCCTTCCTGAGTGATAAAGCCAAGAACATACTTAAGGTCTAGGGATGCCGTATCTGATGGCGTTAAATCCTGAGCTACCAGCACCACTTCCTCCGATATACTCTCAAAAGGATTCACCTTAACTCCCTTTAGAGCGCACATCAGCCGGTAGCTGATATCCTTTATATCGGCTGCACGCTCTCTCATGTATTCGTCGTCCATTGATTCAAAGATCAGTAAAAATTCCTCTACCGTAGCATTAAGTGCCGCTTCAGCACTCATCCGCTGCTCCTTTACTTTAGATATTACGCCTTCTTTTAAAGCAATATCCTTAACCATCTCCAAATGAGCCTTAAATATATCATTCGTTCCTGCCAATATGTTCAGCTCGGCTTCCGCAGTTGTTACAGCTTCCTCATATCGCTTTATCTCTGTAGGTATATCTTCCGCTCCAATGGTAGGGCTTGTTACTTTCAGATCAGGTTTTTCCACCAGATAAGCTTTCCCTACCACAATTCCTCTGGACGTCGTTCTTTTCACATGAATGACAATCATATCATGGCCTCCGTTATTCGCCAAGTCCGCTGGCAATTGCATTAATAATTAGCTCCATATCTTCCTTTTCCGTTTCTCCGGTACACTCGACTTCAATCTCCGTACCGCACCGAATGGCTGCACTCATAAGGACTAAAATACTCTTTGGGTTAATGACCCTCTCTCCTACCTTGATTGCTACCTCCGAATTGCACTTAGTACAAACCTTAACCAACTCACCTGCCGGTCTAGCATGTAAACCGGAGGGATTTATTACTGTTACCTTTTGACTAACCATTGGATACCTCCCTGCACTTACACTCCGAAATGATCGAATAATATTTTCTCTGCTTCACTGTTCCATAAGCCCTTATGGCTTTTACAGGAGTCCGAAAGCTTTTTATAAAGCGGGTCTGTCTTACCTAATTCCTCAAAATCCTCAATTGCTGTTAATGGCATATTAAAATGCATATAATTTAACTTCTTGCCGCCTGGGATATTCGGTAGATTTAAAGTAGCCCCTGCGATACTGTCGATACCACCGATATGAGTTACCATAACTGCCGGCTCGATTATGTTCTTCGAAGCCAAATCAATGGCCTCAACAAGATCATCCGTATTTCCTCCGGTGGTTCCAATGATATGAGTGCTGGTATAATGGACATTATACAGATTGATATCCGCTTTAAACTGGTTATCCGAAGGACCGGCAAAAAAGTTCATACAGCCATCAAAGGCTAATAAGCTATCTCCCAGCTCAGCTACCTGACGAATCGGTACATAAACAAATACATCATCATAGCCCATTCCTTCTGTTATAGCCATTAATTCCTCATACGGATTATCCATCTTCTGAGTATTAATATAGATTAATTCTACACCTTTTTCAATAGCAAATTGTTCTGAGATAACCTCTCGTGCCCGATTAATCCTATCATCGCTGATATCAGTAACCACCAACCGCTTGGGTTTGTTCTCAATACACAAACCATAGCTAACTGCTCCCAGTCCCATTGGTCCGCAGCCTCCCATGACTAAGAGATTACCGCCCTTTTTCACTCCCATTTCGTGATTATAGTTTTGTTTATTGGTATGATAATTCGCATGATATCCTCCAATAATGCAACTCATAGGTTCGCCAAGAGAGGCTTCAAAGTAGCTTTCACCATCATAATTTAACAAACAGCCCAGTTCCATAACTTCCTGGGGGATAATACAATAGGTAGCCGCACCGCCGAAGAACTCGTAGGAATATCCTGGAGATGCAAGACTGCCCTTATAATTAAGCGCCGGCTGCAACGCAAATTTCTGACCGGGTTTGAACTGGTCTGCCCATTTGGAACCTACTTTTACTATATCACCTGCAAACTCATGCCCAATGATAATTGGATTCGTATCAATGTTTTGCGGAGCACGCTTATGCTTCTTTCCCTGCTTTACCAGCTTGTAGGTAGACATACAGATGCTGTCACTCACTACTTTTACAAGAATCTCATCCTCTTTGATCTCTGGTAACTCAAACTCCTCTAATCTCAAGTCATCCATTCCATACATTCTTACCGCTTTTGTTTTCATTTTTATTCATTCCTTTCAACAGAACTCAAATTCATTCTACAGTTGTAGTACGTCAAGCGCAAAACATACCCAGAATGTGAATTTGAAACCACACACAATATTTCTACCTATTATTAAATTGTAACCTCTAATTTTTGATTCGAGGGTCAAAAGTCTTTTTATACCACCGTACTAAATATGTATGTATAATCAGATGGATATATCTGCATGCATTCAGCACAATGTCTATATCTGATTTTTGACTCTCAGATCATTTTTTTAAAGTGTTACTGAAACGTAATCACTTCAACCCTTTTCAGTAACTCATCCACCAGTTCCCTCTTCGGAGGTTTCGTCCCCTGGGTAGTTACTGCACCAGCGGAGGCCGCTACCCCCAGCTTAGAACATTCTGCAAGAGAAAGGCCCGTATTTAATCCGTAGGAAATAGCTGCAACCATGGCATCGCCTGCTCCAACGGTGGAATGTGCTTCTACTTTCAGCCCCGGACAACGCAGAACCTGTTCTTTTGTTAAGAACAAAGCACCCAACTGTCCAAGAGAAACAGCAATCATTCCAACGCCTCTCTCCAAGATCTGTTGACCCATAGAAACCAATTCTTCTTCATCCACACGATAATCCTTGTGGAAATACTCCTCCAGTTCATGACGGTTTGGTTTGATAATATCCGGCCCTGCCTCCAACGCATGGATGAATAATTCTCCATCCGCATCTACAAACACTTTAGCTTCCTTTTCCTTCAGCCTTTGTGTTAAATTCCTATAAATGGTCTTTTCAACTCCATTGGGAATACTTCCGGCAAGCACAAACAATGCATCTTTATTTGCATAGCCTAACAGCTTATTCGTAAGCTGCTCCAACTCAGCCTCTGTAACCAAAGGCCCCGGTTCATTAAACTCCGTTACATTACCGTCGGCCTCTACTACCTTTAAATTAGTTCTGATTTCACTCTTTATCTCTACAAAATCCGCTTCAATCCCCTGTTCCTCTAATACCTTCTTAATTAGGATTCCTCCGGTACCTCCTACAAAGCCCGTGGCTATGGTTTCTCCACCCAGCGCCTTGATGGTCTTGGAAACATTAATTCCTTTTCCACCGGCATCCATGATAACGTTTTTTACACGGTTTAAACCGCCATGAACCATATGCCCCAGATCTACAGTTTTATCAATTGCAGGATTCATAGTTACTGTTATAATCATTGCTATACCCGTGCCTTTCACTTTTTGATGACCTATTCCAGAAGCGAATGTATTCGCTTTGTGAATAGGCCTTAATAAATAGTTTGAAAGTGACTTTCTTTCACACTTCCTCCCTTGTGACGCTATACAATATGCGCAAACCTATGCCTTGCTCTAAAGAATGGCGTAATTAATGAATACCTGTAAACAATGTATAAATTTGATTCGCAGTACTGCCAACTACATCTTCCACTGCCTTTTCCGTTGAAAGCTTATCTGCAATATTTGCCAGAATATCCAAATGCTCATCTCCAATACCGGCAATACCAATAACAATTTTTACTTCATCCTCATTCCATTTCGTACCCTCCGGAAATACCATTATTCCAATTCCGGATTTCTTTATATTTTTCTTTGCTTCCTCTACTCCGTGAGGTATTGCGATTCCATTTCCGATATTTGTTGAAAATGTATTTTCCCTTAGAAGCATCGCTTCGATATAGCTTTCCTCTACATATCCGCTGCTGTACAGAAGATTTCCCATTTCTCGTATTACATCTTCCTTAGCCTTAGCCTTGCAATTTAGTACAATGTTCTTTTTTTGAAGCAATTCCATGAATCTGATCCTATCCTTCCTGAGTTACTGTTTTTTCTGTTTTTATTTCTCTACCTGTCTTGATTATAAGCTCTCGCTGCCTGTAATATCAACGAATACAAACATGAATATGACACCATCTGATAGCGACATAATTTAAGATGCTTGCTATACTCTATCTAGGTACTGACTGAAATATTTCTTTAGCTCTCTTATCATATAATCCCGGATATTATCCCTTTCTCCTGTAAAAATAATATTTAAAAAATCCTTGCCCTCCACCAGCTTTCCGCTCAAATATCCCATAATGTCCGTATATTCTTCCGTATGCTCATCCTCAGGCACCAGCATAACAATAACCGCCCTGATATTCTTAAAAAATGGATCTCGAAATTCTCCTAATTCCCTTGTAAGACAAACCGAAAAGCAAGGCCGCCTCACACCTCTAGTGCGGCTGTGCAGTAATGCAAAGTCATATTCAGGGATAATTTGAGATGCAATCTTTTCTCTTTTTTTGATGTCCTCCTGTATCAGTAAGCGTTTATCATTATAAGAGGATAACCGCTCTGTAATTGCCACCAGCAGCTCATCAAAAGAAATAGAACTGCTCACTTTCATACATTGGAATTCATTGATAATATGCTTTATCTGGGTAACCGTAAAATTAACCTGCTCCAACTGGTTCGTAAAATCATTCGCGGTGTGCTCCTTCTTCGGAGTTTTGGCATAAACTCGCACCTTTGCTTCGATTCGCTCCAGATCACTTTCCAGTAACAAAGGACTTACCCTGATAATATCCGCATCAATATCCTCTAAATTAATACTGGAGATCAGAAAATCCAGTTTTTTTAATTGGAGGGGTGTCAAATCCTCTTTTCCATAGGTTATTAATTCAGCTCTTTCCTTTAAAAATCGCTTTAGCTTTGAGTGCATCAGCCTGGAGATACCGATACCGCTGGCACACACAATTCCGATATCTACCTTGCGTTTGCTCTCCTT
>JAQZBD010000030.1 GCA_029239235.1 Herbinix sp. | reverse complement strand
TACTTTATTGACAACAGAATCTGTTGTTGCAAATATTAAGTCCAATGAGCCGGCTATGCCAGCAGGTGGTCCTGGAATGGGTATGATGTAAGCAGAGCATGATTAGTGTTCTAATATAGGCAGTGAAAAACTTCGCAGAATTTTTAGATAGTGAACTGATTTTAACAAGCAAAGCAGAAGGTGGAGAACTGCGAAGTTTTGTTTTAGGTTTTGATTATTATATGGTGATAAATTATGAGGATGTGAGAACCATAGCGGCGGCTATGGTTCCTGCATCCTTTTAGTCGTGGTGGATGTGATAGAAGGTATGACTTTTAATTAGTTTTGCTAAGAAGCTATGATTCAAAGGTATACCTTATTTTGTGTATAGAACTTTCTTAGAAAGACATTAAAATGTCAAATTATGGCCTGAAATTAATTGCGATTATAATAGAATGATGATAGAATAATTTTGGATAAAGATACAAAATCTGCTAGTATATATTAAGAACTAAGAGATAATGATTTTATTTTCTAAAAATTGACAATTAACATAGAAGGAATTTGAACAAAAGTTAATTGAAGTTAATTTATAAATATTATAGGGAGGAAATGTATGAATATTTCACAAATTTTAAAATTTGAGGGAGGCATCAACGATCTAGTCTGGAAGCATCCGATTGAGGATTTTAATACAACATCTCAATTGGTTGTTGATGAGACTCATGAAGCTTTGTTGGTGATCAACGGTAATGCGTGTGATTTATTTGCTCCGGGAAAACATACGCTGGATACATCAAATATTCCTTTGGTAAATAATATCATTAATATTCCTACTGAGGGCGAAACACCATTTCCCTGCAAGGTGTTTTTTATAAATAAAGTACATCAAATGGATATGACCTGGGGAATACCGGGTGAAATTACTTTAAATGATCCGGTCTATGATATCTTTTTGCACGTTGGATTATGTGGAAACTTAAATTTTGTCATTAAGGATTCGAGAAAATTTCTTTTGAAAAGCGTAGGATTTCGGAATTCTTTTGACAGTAAAGATCTGGTGGTGAAATTTAGAGGGATTATTAAACAGTATGTGAAATCATATATATCAAAGATTATGAATATAGGTAAGGTTAGTTTCTTTGATATGAATGAAAATCTGTTTGAAATATCAAAGGTTGTACAGGAGCAGCTTATACCTATTTTTGATGATTATGGTATTGAAGTTTTACTTTTTAATATTGAATCCATTACGGTTCCCGATGAAGATTACGATGCAGTAAAAAAAGCAAAGGAGTTAAGAGCTTCACGTATTATTCAAGGATATTCCTGGCAAGAGGAAAGACAGCTGGATATTGCAGAAAAATTTGCTTCCAATGAAGGAACGATGGGGAATATGGGAGGAATGCTTGGCGGTCTTATGATGGGAGGAACCTTTGGTGGAAACGTAGCCGAATTGGCTAGAACTGCCTTAAGTCCCAATAGCATACCAACGGAAAGTGCTCCAAAGGATTTACGTAATATAGACTCACCGATTGGAAGTAATGCAGTTAAGCCCTTTGATGTAGCTGGATTTGTGGGAATTATGGGTAATAACAAAGAAGAGAATTCATCAATAACAGGTTCGGTAGAAATAAATCAAACGGTACAGGAGATACCGGAAAGAAAAACGGTCTCGAGTGAAGTAGAAGCTTCAAAATTCTGTACTGGCTGTGGTAATACATTAACCGCAGATATGCTGTTCTGTCCTAAATGCGGGACAAAGCAAGCTAAGGCATGTCCTAATTGTCAAACACCACTAATGCCGGAATCTATGTTTTGTCATAGATGCGGATCAAAATGCTAAGGGGGATAAAGAATATGAATATAAAGAAAAATGCCACAATGCTGGCGCTTATTTATTTGGTGATTTTAATCGCATATAATCTGGTGGTTTTTTTAGCGTTTAATCAATTTACCACGGTGTTTTGGATTAGCTATGGATTCATGCTGGTGATATATATCATACATATATGCTGCTCAGTGCTGGCAATACGTGATATGAGCGTAAAGGCTCTGTTCTTAGGAATTCCTCTATTATCGCTTTCAACGTTCTTTGTTTGCGCAGAGTTTTTCTGTAGTCTTGTGTTTATGATATTTCAGACGCAAGCGAGTGTCAAAGTGGCAATTTTAATTCAAGCCTTATTGATTTGTGCCTTTATTGTAATTGCGATCATATCAGTTGCTACAAAGGATACGGTTGAGAGTATTGATAATAAAATTCGAGAGAATGTTAATTTCATAAGAGGTATCAATATTGATATTGAGATGCTGATGCAAAGATGTTCTTCGGCAGATGTTATGACAGAGCTTAAAAAGTTGTCGGAAACAATAAAGTATTCTGACCCAATGACTCAGGAGTCTGTCAGCATGCAGGAAAATATGATTATGCAAAATATGATAGAACTCAGAAGTGCCTTTGATAGTGGCAGTATGGATAGGGTAAAAGAGGTCTGCCAAACAATTAATTTATTATTTATAGAAAGAAATAAAAAACTGATGATATCAAAATAAGAGGGGTAGTTTGTAATGGCTGTTAATTTTGTTGCTAGGAAATGTACCTGCGGCGGTAAGCTGGAATTTGATCTTGAAAAAAAAATATGGGTCTGCATGTATTGTGGTACGATTGTGGAGCGGGAGGCAACCTTTGACAGAGTTCAAGTAGATGGCATTGAAGGAATTAATGATGTAGTCAGGCAGACGTTAATGGACGTTGCTTACAAAAGAGTTGATAGTGCAGAACGGAATTATGCGGATTGTGAAAGGAAAAACCATCAGCATATAGGTACACTATTAGCGAATTTAAGTTTATTAATGATGAAGATTTCATTGACCAAGGATCAGAGTGAGGTAAGAAATTTTTTGGATAAAATTATATTCCTTGCTAAGCGGTTAAAGGAGGAATTTCCGGTGATTGCAGAAGATGAAATTAATCTTTATGAATCCTTTGGTAATGCGTCTTCGGATATCTACGGAACTCTTGCGGCAGCCTATGATACTTTAAAGGATGAGGGCAGATTTGAATACATATCCTCGAAGATGAATGTCGGAGAAATATTCTCAGTTGATACGAATAGGAACCTTCTTAGAATAGCAATGAAACGGGGAAGCCTTGATGTAGTGGATCAAATTCTAAGCAATCAGAGCAACATAGATAAAAAGTCTGCCTTAGAAGATATACTGGAAAGCTACCCTGATGTCACTCGAAAAAGGGAAATTTTATCAAAATTGATTGATAAGGACATTATGGAGAGTGACACGAAAATATTTGAGGCTTATTTTATCGATAGCAAGGATCGTATAGAAACAAAAAATGAGGTCTTATCAAAAACAATTGATTTTGGGTTAAAGTATAACTGTGATTTGATTCTCAAGGGAATTAGTAGTATTGCGGACTATGATAATGCAAAGGTAACCTTTGACGCTTTATGCAGGAGTGAATTATCTGACCAGGAAACTGAAGATATACTTGGAAGTGTACTATCTGCTGGCAAGAGGTATGAGATTGCGTTGGCCTTCCTTCAAGCAAACATTGATAACAAATGTTATATAAGGTTAAATGCAAATATTATTAATGCTTTTCTAGCAGCTTCTACATGGGAAGTGGAAGAGTCACTGCAGATAGTAAAGCGATTACTCCAGTTTGACATCGATAACAGGCAGATGGATGCAGTAATTAATTATTATCTATGTGATAATCAGGATCATAACGAGAAAAGAAGCAGAATGATACCTATCCTATTACCAGAAAGGGTTCCTATCTCTATCTCGACAATTGAGAACTATTCACTTAAAACAATTACAGACGGAAATGATAAATCCAAATTTCTTAAGATGATTTTTCTTACCGGATTTAATAAAACCTATGTGAGTGAGCTGCTTTCAAAATATATCCTATCTTCAATAGACAGCAAGGACGTTAGTGCTGCAGTGACAGATTACTTGATTTCGGAAGGCTTTCAGGTAGATCCTAAAATTTTGAATCAGTACATAGCTTCTACCGCTGATGATGCGGAAGTAAAGAAAGATAAAATTAAGAAACTGATACAGAATGGAACGCAGCCACGTAATGACAGCCTGGATACCTATCTCCTTAGCCTAAATAATGTAAGTGAGTATTCCTTAGAGCTTTTTAATCTATTATCGGAACAAGGCTGTCAGGTCAGTGAGGCTTCACTGGTCAAATATCTTTTAAAGATCACAGATGCAGATAAGGTTGGAAATCTAATAAAATTATTAGAATATATAACCTTTGATATTAACAACACAATGTCTGAGATAGCACATCTAGGTAATTGCATTTTTGGGAATATATTTCAGATCTATGTCCTATGTTCTGAGGATCCCTACGATATAGCTCATGGGATTACAGAAGCCCTCACGATAAAAAAAGTAAAGTTAAGTGGAGATATTAAAGTGAATGATAAATCACTTAAGTTTAAAAAATATATCAGTGAGAATAAGGCAAGCGTATCACCTCTTACTTTAAGACTTTGTGAAGAAAACAGAGTATTCTCAATATTTGGCTGAGAATTTGCAGGGGTATTATATTATCATTATTTAGAGCAATTATAGTGGCTCTGATATCGAATGATGAATAGGAGGATAGTGGGATGACGGAAGACGAAGCAAGAGCGAAGCAGCAAGAGGAAGCGGAGCGGCAAGAGGCAGAACGGCAGGAAGCGGAGAGACTCTTGAGAGAGATAGATCACCTGGAAAGCAAAATAAGTGCTGCAATCTCACAAAAGTATCAACTCAAGGAAGAATTGGAAAGATTGATTCAAGAGATTCTAATTCTAACACAGAGTGCTGGGGCAATGGATAATGAAGTAAATCAGGTAATGCAATATGTAACTAACAAAGTAAAAGATACAGATGGCAGCATATCGGAATTATTTACACTAATTGATGAACTAACCGAATCTTACTTCACTTTTAAGAATTTAAGTACGGCATCAAAGAATGTATCACAATATACAGATGAATATTATACCAAATTCTCCTTTTATAATGAGCTTCGAAGAATCGCACTTGGTTATGTTGTAGGATTAGACACCTACGTATGCTCAGACGAAACAATGCGTAAAAAGGTTGAAAAGGCATATCTTCAGAATACGGATTATTGGCTTGCATATGCCATTATGGCGGTTATGTTATGGGCTAGTGATGAGGAAGAGGCGGCAAATCGGGCGGTATCGAAGTCACTGTCAAATGATTATTTAAGTACGTCCCTGTTCTTTCTCTTAATTAATCTTCGCTTTGGGAGAATTCAAGCAGCAAAGAAATGGTATCTGACCTATCTGGAAAGAGTGGATATCAACAATCTTGGCTCAGAGTGGCAGTATTTACTGCAGACCTATTTATATGGTGCATTTGGTGCAGATCATGAATTCCAGGCCCTTGTAAAAGAGAGCTTTACAGATATGCTAAAGATGATGGAAAGCATGCTCCCTAATTACGGTTTAAGAGTAATATCTCGTACAAAGGAATATGCCGGCTTATATTTACATAGAACGAGTCATGAATATGAGAACTTACGAAGGTACTCCAGTGATTATGAGGAAATGAAAAAGCTGCTTTCTGATGCAGAGAAAAATGAAATCCTTGCAATCAGTTTTAAAAGGATATTTGAAAGTAGAGCCGAGAATGGTGCTTCCTTATACCAGCGGATAGAGGATATACTTTATTCGCTAATCAACTCCTATGAAAAGGAAGAATACAAAGTAATTAAAAACTTAAAATATAATGAAATAGTCATTAGAGCAAAAGGCAATTTGCAAAGTGCAGAGCGATATTTCAATGCGACCGTGAAAAGAGAAAGGGATAATAAGACATCCATTGATAATTTATTATTTGAATGGGCGTTTTCTGAGGATGAACAAACAGATATAAAGGTGAAAAAGTTTGCAATCAGCTATCTTAAAAAATGGATTTGCAGCGGCTTTGAAAAATTTGCAGAAGATTACCGTGCAAGAGAACGAGAAAAATATACGATTGAAATAGATGGATGGAAGGAAGAATGTGACGAGAATTCGTATGAAGCATCAAAGGCTTCCCTTGAAAAACATTATAATAAAAACAGAGTTAAGGATACCTTGAGCGATATGTTCGTTTTGCTTTTTTTAGGAATGTGCGTGATAGCCTTAATCATCTTGATTGTATTAATGTTCTTTTTCAGTAGGATTGCCTTGGTGGTCGGAATTCTGTTAGGTATCGCTGGCGGCTTCCTTCTCTGGAGAAGAATTGTAGGTATGAGGGAAATTCTGCAGGCTAAAAGAGAAAATGGTATTAAGGTATTGAAGAAAGCGTTAGTGGAAATCAAGCAATGGCGTGAAGAATATCGTATTGCTGATAAAAAGGTTGAGGATTTGGTACAAGTGTTTACAGATATCAATTAGAGAATGGAGGCGGTGCAATGGATTCCTATAGTGCGGTAAATAATTTGAATGAAACAATAAATGGATTTAAATCCAGGGTAGATATCAAGATTGATTCTGTCAATACTTCCACAGCCAGTATCAGAGCAACCACAGATAGAATCTATGACAGTATCAGTAAATTTAAGTCGGATATGATACAAAATGAAGAAAAGCAGATTGCGCATGAGAATATTTTACGAATTGATCAGATTCTGAAAGAGCAGTTTAGAGATTATGAGGCAATCAGAAGAACAATCATGGGAGTGGTCAGGGATTTTGATATTAATCTGGTGCGTAATAGTACAATACAGGAGCTATCAGAGGAGCTGTGGATTGCGAATTCCAGATACTGGCTTTCTTATGTTCTAATTGCAGTTACTGCATGGGTAAATAATTATCCGGATATAGCAAAAAATGCTCTATCGGAAGGTGTAAGAAGGGATAGCATTAAAAGTACCTTGTTTTTTTGCTTGATGAATTTAAGATTTGGCCGAAATGAAGTAGCAAAACAATGGCTCTTAGAATATATAAAGATACTAGAACCTGCGAAACTCCAACAAGAATCAGCAGTATTATTGCAGGCATACTTAAACGGAATCTTCGGTACAGATAAGGAACTGGAGAATGAAGTAAATAAGATAATCCGCGGATGGATTAATGTATTACATATGGAAAAAGAAACATCGAGTGAGATGGTTGAGGCATATCAAAGATTCATTGAAAATCAAGCTAGCCCTGTGAGTTGTGAATATCCGACATTAACAAAATATTGTGCAAATGTAAATAACATTGTGAGTTCCCATTGTAATGTTGCAAAGTATGAGGCCTTAATTCAATTTATACATTCCTTTGATGTTGAATTGGAACAGCAATCAAAAGAGAATTATAAAAGCCGTGTTGACAATATACTTATGAATTTAATATCGAACTATGACAAAGAAGAGCTGGAATTAAAAAATCAACAAACTTATTTTAGAATGATCATTAATAACGGAGGACGGGTGGACGTAGCTGAGCAACAATATGAAGAGCATAATAAATTGCAACCGGAAGGCTTCAATGTGGGTAGTCAGATGGTTAAATGGGCTCTTTACGATGAAAACGGACAGACCGACATACAGGTTAGAAAATTTGGCCTTCAAAATACAAAGATATGGTTCAATGAAGCAATTGAAAACTGGACAACAAAGCTCCAGCAGGAGCTTCCTCTGGATTTTACACTTAAGATTGATCTATGGTCAGGGGTAAGTAATGGGAATGACTACTCAGAACAGGTAGAGAATATGAAAACCTTCTATGAAAATAACAAATTTCTGATAAAGTATGTAAATGGTTTGAATATATTAGCTTTACTGCTCTTAATAGTATCCATTGGACTTGTCCTTGTGACTCCGTTTTCCTTAATTGGAACTGCACTTGCAGCGGGATTCTTACTATTTAATATTCTAACGGCAAATAAGAGATATTCAGAACTTAAAAAGAATTCACTGGAGAGCTTGAGTAATTGTATGAATGAACTGGCTGATTTTAAAGTATTTTATGAGAATAACAAAAATAAGAAGGATAGGCTGATTGCAGAATTAGAGTATTTATAATAACCTATGAGAGGATGATAGTTTATGGATAATGAGAATACAATGGATTTAGGGGATTTATTAGAAAGTAGGATTATGGAGAACTATGCAAGTGATCAACCGGAGACCGTTGAAGTTTCTGACGAAAGACTGAAGGAAATGAACAAAAAGCTCCCCTCCTGGAGTCTAGAACCAACCCTTGGATTTCTTAAGTAGATGCAAAAGTATAAAGAGATCACCTATTCTGATTGGCTGAATCTTGTGAAGGATGTCAAAACATATGGGATGGATGAGGAAAAATACGAAAATTTATTGCGGTGCTATCCTTATAATTTAAGCAGGGAATGGGAAGGGATGCTTTTTAAACAAGTATCCGAACTGGAGGAAGAACTGTTAAGAGTGATATTTAATAGATTGGAAAAGGGTTTAAATAATGCGCTGCATGAAGCGGACGCAGAGTTGGCAGATAAGGTTTTGAGAGATTATATCAAAAGGCTGAAGCACTGTTCGTTCTTTCTGTCCTATCAGTGCATATCACAAGTTCATAGAGACAGTTTATACCAGAATATCTGTGAGAATGTAAAATATTATCAGCAAGAATTAGTACAGTTTATTAAAAACATTGGTTTAGATTATCAAACGCAATTTGTTGATGATATCCTATATCTTCTGCAAAAGAGGAATCCATACCGGTTTGTATGTGAATGGAAAACATCCAAAGTTTAATCAGGACCACAAATATGTACATAGGAACGGCGGTTAAGCATGAGCAATTATAATGAGACAAAGCAAGAATTGTTGCAATATATCATGGCGCGAACTCCATTAGTTATTGTAAATACGTCTGAAAGAGAGCGTGTTGAAAGAATGCTGAGAGAGCTTGCCAGAGAAAGGCAATTGGATATCTTATATTACACAGATGCCAAACAGGTAAGAAACTTAAACAACGCAACTTTGAGCTATGATACTCAAGGGGATCCCTTAGAATATTTTTTAAAAACCTTTAAAAATCAGAGGGGTTGCACCATTGCGTTAGGTGATGTCAGAAAGATTTCAGAGGATAATGTATATTCGAGGGATTTATTGAACATACTATATATGGCAAAGGAAAACTCTGGGGTGTTTATTCTTATTACGTCGGATGCGGTGTGGACAAGACTTCTTAGCTTTGGAATGATAGCTACACTTGATTTGCCTGGACATAAGGAAAGAAAAAAGCAGATTGAAGAATTTATACATAGCTTTAAGTGGCAATATAACATCAACTGGGAACAGGAAGATATCTACCTAGCAGCAACGATTTTAAGAGGGTTTTCAGAAATACAGATTGATAATATTCTCTCCTCTGAAATTATACGCAATCAAGGATTGAATAAGCAACATATTTCAGAATTATCCGATCAAAAGCAGAAGTTATATTCAAGAACTACCTCCGTGCAGTATATAAAAGTTACGAAAACTCATGTAATCTCAGGGATGAATCATTTGAAATCCTGGCTGGAAGAGAAGCGGAAGGTATTTTTTATGCAGGAAGAAATCTTGGAGCAATATGATCTTACCCCTCCCAAAGGAATCCTCCTTGTAGGGGTTCCGGGCTGCGGGAAATCGCTATCGGCAAAATTGATTGCTCAAGAATGGAAGCTTCCATTGTTTCGACTGGATGTAGGTGCTATTTTTGATAAGTGGGTTGGCGAAAGTGAAAAAAAGATGAGAGAAGCCCTTCAGTATATTGAAAATGTATCTCCCTGCATTTTATGGATTGATGAAATAGAGAAGGTATTAGCTACTTCTGATACGGGGAATGAAACAGGAAGAAGGATACTGGGAGATTTTCTGTTCTGGATTCAGGAAGCGAAAAGTAAAGTTTTTATGGTTGCTACCGCGAACGATGTAAAGGCGCTACCATATGAACTATATCGTAAGGGACGCTTTTCAGAAATATTTTTTGCAGGTCTTCCCGATGAAGAGGAGAGAAAAGAGGTAATTCTGTATTATATGTACAGATCGATGAGAGTAAGGCCTGATGATAAGGAGTTGGAAATATTGATTGAATTGACAGACCAATATTCTTACTCAGATATTGAAAATGCAATCAAAGATGTTGCTCAAAAGCGATTGATTCATAAGAAGGACGAAGTGTCTCTTGAGGAGCTTAAGGAGGCGATTCAAAGTATAATTCCAATATCCAGAACAAATCCGGAACTGGTAAGGCATATTTATCAATGGGGCAGGGAAAGAGCAATTAATGTAACACAACATTAGGAGGTGGTAAGGTGAGTAACTTTGATCTGAGAGCGAAGGTAAATCAACTTGAGTTACAACTGCATCAAGTAGAAAATGAGAATGCTATGCTACGTTCAGAAATTGCAGCTACGGTAAGTAATATCAATAACGCTGATTCAGAACTGGATAATTATAACCGCCATATTCGAAATACATTGGATCAAGCTGCCGGAGTGATTAACTCTTCAATTAATAAGGCTCTGAATGCTTATGAGGTTCAGGGAGAAATTGATAATATATATTTAAACTATAAGAATGTTGAGCTCGCCAATAAGCGTATCAGAGCATTAAATAATAAAAAATATTATGATTTTAATAATTATAGAACGGTACGTAAGATCGTTCAGGGAATCATGGATAATCTTGATCTGAGTATGGTCAGTGATAATGTGATCTATAGGTCTATTGAGAAACAACATTTAATGACACCAGATTTTTGGTTGACTAGTGCATTAATTAGTATTATGGCATGGAAAAATGATGATAAAGCCCTGGCAGATAAAGCAGTCAATAGAGCAATACAGTTGGATAAGAAAAGCAGCAGCATTTTTTACATGATATTTAATTTAAGAATGGATAGAGAAGAGGCAGCTCTAAAATGGTTTCTTATATATCAGCAATGTAAGTTAACAACCAGTGATGAATCTGCATTTCTCATGCTGTTCTCCTTGATAAGCAAAACCTTGAACGATAGTGTAGATGTAAAGACAGCTGTCCAAATTAAAGAGTTTATTAATAATATGATTACTCGAAGCATGGAACGAGAAGGTTATCATGAGGGCGAGGTGGTTAGCCGCATACAAAACAATATGCAACGTATGATGACGTCTGAGAGTTATGATTTTCCACTCATGAGCAAATGCTGTAAATCATATGGAACAATAATAACCATGCTAAATATGGCCCATAACAACTATCATATTTTAGAATTGATTTATAAAATAAAAAATGTGCGGTTAGATGAAAGAAACCGATATCTCAATCAGTTCATGACAGAGTTGCTGAATAAACCTAATCCAAATGAGAAGGAAACCTATGATCAGATTGAGTATAACGAACTAATTATTCGTTTAAGCGGTAATGTTGACAGAGCAAAGGTGATTTTTGAGGAGAGTAGGCAAAGGCAGGAGAGTGATTTGGATTTAATGTCCAGTATTATTTCTTGGACCTATGATTTTACTTTGGAGCATATAAATGAACAGATGCGTCTGAATATGTTTACTTTAATTAAGGGTATACAGGAAAAAGCGGTTCATCAATGCTTTGATAGCTATCAGGCATTGCATAGGAATACCTTACCAATTGAAATTGGAGAATATAGCGCTGAGGTTGATTTTACTGAAAAATCAAAGGAACTAGAGAAAATCAATAAGTTTTATGAGAGTAAAGCAGATGAAAAGATCTCCAAAATTAAGTATACTGGAGCTTTTGTTGCATTTGGAATAGGAGTAGTATGTATAATAGCAGCATTTTTTACTCATCTATATCTGATTGGCGGAGGTCTGGTTTGTACACTCTTTGGCGGTATAAAAATTCTTGCAAATAAGAGAATGATTAAGAATATTATAATTGAATTCCAGAATATGAAACGTGTTACACAGGAAACATTACAGAGTTTATTTGATGAATTTGTTTCTTGTGAAAAAATATATTCTGAGAAAGATAATATATCAAAGAATATTCTTGAAGAATTGATTTAATATTGGAAAATATAATAAATAATAAAGCAGATGAGCATAAAAACCTTTGCATGACGTATAGGCTTTTATGCTCTTATATTATCTCTAGACAAAATCACCTTTCCTTCTCTTCTTAATTCATAGTTATATCGATGGCAATAATTAAAAGAAATACAAACAAAGGATTGACAGCAGGTCATCATGTACTATGCTAGGGGAGCCGAGGCTGAGAGGTATGAATCTTTTTTCATACTGACCCTTACTACTTGATCCGGGTAATACCGGCGGAAGGAAGCAATCAAGTGGCCCCTCCTATGCAATGAAAAGGAGGTTTTTTTATGTTTCAAAAAGTATTTGATTTTTTGGTAACAACTGTAAATGATGGTGGTGATATCAGTTATTATCCCACAGCAGCAGGTAATGTTGGATTAGTAATCTTAATCATACTGTTATTTGTTGCTATGCTGGCAATCAGCGGTAAAAGAAATAAGAAGCTTGATGCAAAGCAATTAGCGTTTTCAGCAGTCGCAATAACACTCGCCGTAGTAACATCTTTATTTGCAGTTGTTCAATTTCCCTTTGGTGGAGAAATTACCTTGTTTCGTATGTTCTTTATCTGCTTTATTGGTTATCTCTATGGTCCCAAGGTGGGCTTTCTTACCGGTGTGGCTTATGGGTTCCTGGATTTAATGCTGAAGCCATATGTAGTGCATCCGGTGCAATTACTGCTGGATTATCCAATCGCTTTTGGATGCCTCGGACTATCTGGGATATTTGCTAAGTCAAAGTTTGGTTTAGTAAAAGGGTATATTCTCGGTGTATTCGGCAGATATTTATGCCATGCTATTTCCGGTTTGATTTTCTTTTCTATCTATGCTGGTTCACAGAATCCAATTATTTATACAGCAGTTTATAATGCAAGCTATATCGTTCCGGAAGCCGTTCTGACTATCGTTCTTCTGTTGATTCCAGCGGTTCAGAAAGGATTAAGTGAAGTAAAGAGAATGACAGTGGAAGCCTAAGCATAAGATAGGTAATAAAGCTTGAAGTAGGGTCCCATTTTGAAATCGAAATTATGCTTTGGCATTGCCATTTTCATATGCATCATGAGTGCAGTTATCATTACTTATAACATGGAACAATCCCCAGATACTGATCAGGTAAAAGCATCCTGGAAGGGATATAAAAATATAGAAGCGCTTGTGATAGCTGAAAATGAGCAGGCGAAAGAAGCGGAGGATAGCAGCGAGGCTGCATCAGATAAAATTCCTGATTATACAAAAATGTTTCCGGATTTGTATACAGAATATGCAATGCCAAAGCCAGCTGATAAGGATAAAAAGATTGCTTATCTATCCTTTGATGATGGCCCAAGTGAAAATACATATAAGGTCTTGGACATTCTGCAGGAATATGATGCGACAGCAACCTTTTTCATTGTTGGAAGTGCGATTGATAAGAAAAGCGAAGACTCTTTATTGCGTATGGTAAATGAAGGGCATACAATCGGAATACACACCTACTCTCATATGTGTAATGAGATATACTGTTCCATCGAACGATATCTGGATGATTTTAATCTAGTCTATGAGCAAATTTACGATATCACCGGTAAAAGAGTCAATTTATATCGATTCCCCTGGGGCAGCAATAATTCCTATGGCAAGCACATGAAGGATTCGTTGATTGATGAAATGGAACGAAGAGGTTTTACCTGTTATGATTGGAATGTAGATTCACAGGATTCCAATGGAAGACCCTCTGCCTCCACCATTCTGCGTAATATCAAAAAGGATATCAAGCGCCAGAATCAACCCATTATCCTAATGCATGACTCTAAAATCAACAATACAACAGTAAAGCTACTCCCAGAAATCATAGAAATGATTCAAGAAATGGGCTACGAATTCGATACCCTAGACCATCGCGAACCTTACCAATTTCCATGGTAATATTACCCGCATATATTAAAAGAGTGATTGAGCAATGTTACATCCTAGAATGTAATAATTAAATTAATAATAAGCCTTAAAGAAAATTCAATAAAGGCTTAATAATTATTCATCTGTTTTTGTCTTTATAAAATAGTAAATATAAGCATAAAGGAAAAGTTTTTCAAAAAATCCGTAACGTATAGAATGGGAAGGAGTCTGATGATACTCCCCATAATGCACTGATTGACGGACACTGCTCCTGTTTTGTATGGCAAAAGCGTACATTTATGTACGATTATGACATTCAAAACAGGAGCAGTGTCCGTCAACCTGTGTGTGGGGGGGAGTGTCATCAGACTCCTTCCCATTTCGAGAACTAAATTATTGCATAATCTTTTCATCCCTCCGCGATTCGTGACACAGCAACATAAAGCGCAGATATCTTATACCAGGTCGCCAAATCTACAATCCCATTCGCAGGCAAATCAAAGGTTTCCTGGAAGGCCTTCACGGCATCAGAGGTCTGTTGATTGTACTGGCTGTTCACTGCAATCTTCGGAATGGCAGTATAGGTATCGGAGATGCGGTTTAACTGTTCCTGAATCATTCTAACATTTGCCCCCGAAGAGCCAATGGTTAAGTTAGAACCAGGCCAGGAGGATGGAACACCGGATACCTCAGTGGCAGAATTAATATAAATAGAATTTCCATAAAAATGACGGAGGATTTCGATTGGAGTCCGACCCTGATCTCCAAGATTCTTGGAACCCCATTGAGTCATCCAATTAGGGCACTGAACCTTATTTCCATCACAGTACTGAGTTAGGATGGGCTGTTTTACGTTTGGTCGTGATAAGTAATTAGTAAAGATCTGATCCACTACCAGACCTATGTTATCATAAATATTTCGTCCGGGTATCCATTTGTGATCAAAGGCTGTAGATGAGGTGACTGTAAAGCTAAAGCCTTGGTTGCGGTACCATTCCGTATATACCCGATTTAAGGTAAATGACAGGATTGCCAACACGTTAGCAGTTATTGTTGACTCAGACCAGGTTGCATAGATTTCACTGGAAGCAACATTTTTAATATAATCACGAAAGCGGACATAGTGATTTTTTGCTGATGCATCGGTGGGGGGACCATCGTGAACGATAACATATTCTGGAATTACAACCTTGCTAAGGACAATTTCGCCGGATTCAGAGGTATCTTTAATCTCACTTTCAGCAATTTTAGGAGGATAGTCCCCATATAACGTATGAGGAGGAATTACGAAGACAGAGCCCTGAGCATCCGGTTTTGCTGCTTCTAAGGTGGCTTCCTGTACGGCGGTGATATCCGGGAAAATCTCAGCATTTTGTATGGTGATTGGAACAAAGTTAGGAGCACTTACCTGAATAGTATATTCCGAATATGGCTGCTGGATATTAGGCTCCTGACTATAGTCCATTGGAGGTGCGGCTAGTTCAATCGCGTCTGTAACACCGGCTTCATTTGTGGTGATCTGCTCTCTCACAACATCTGGAGCAGAGGGAGAGGAGACAATAACCGTTGCATTTGCAATGGGAGCCAACCCAGCAGTAGTAATTCGTACCTTAAGCCTTCCTAATGACTGCGTTTCCATCTGAGCAGGATAAACCCGAACAGGACTATTCCAGGGGAAATGTTTATATGGAGTACTCATTTGGCACTTACCTCATTTCTATATTTTATAATTCTGCGATACGCGTGACAGCGACATACAGCTGAGATATCTTATACCAGGTAGCCAGGTCGACAATTCCTGTTACGGGCAGGTCAAATATTTGCTGAAAGGATCTTACGGCAGCAGCAGACTGTAGACCATAGATGCCGTCTACGGCAATCGTTGGAATAGCAGTATACACTTGTGCAATACGATTTAATTGAGTTTGAATCGTACGAACATTATCTCCGGTCGCTCCTATATTTAAATTATAGCCGGGCCAGGACTGCGGTACACCGGATACTTGAACGGCTGTATTAATATACATATCGCGGCCGTAAAAGTTACGAAGAATCTGGATAGCAGTATAGCCCTGATCTCCAAGATTCTTAGAGCCCCATTGGGTCATCCAGTTCGGACAGGATGTACGATTTCCATCACAATATTGAGTTAAAATAGGCTGCCTCACATTAGGTCGTGATAAGTAGTTTACAAAAATATTATCAACAGCCAAACCGATATTAGTATATATGTTACGCCCCCGAATCCACTTGTGGTCAAAAGCTGTTGAGGAGGTAATGGTAAAGTTATAGCCTTGATTGCGATACCATTCCGTATAGACACGGTTTAGAGTAAAGGATAAAATTGCATAGATATTCGCATAAATAGTCTGTTCCGGCCAGGTTGCATAAATTTCACTCGAAGCAACATTTTTAATGTAATCACGGAAAAGCACCCAGTGGTTTGCAGCGGATGGATCCGTCGGAGGTCCGTCGTGAACGATTACGTATTCAGGAACAACAACACGGGATAAGACAATCTCTCCTGTTTCCGAGGTGGGTTTAATCTCATCTTCCGGAATTTTTGGAGGATAGTCACCATATAAGGTATGGGGACCAATGACAAAAAGTTCACCTTGTGTCCTTCCTGAGGCCTCTGGAGTGGGTAAGAGAGAAACAATCTGTTCAGCAGGAGTATCTGGAAGAATCTGTACGCCGGAAACAGCTGCACCGTCGTAGCCCTCTGCGGATATGGTAAGGTTGTATTCGGAGTAGGGCTGGGACATGGAGGGGGCCTGACTGTAATCAAAAGGCGGAGCTGGAAGTTCAATTTCCTGTGACAATCCAGAGGAATCGGTTCTTAGCTGCTCATAGGTGACACTTGGATCGCTAGGAAGAGAGATAGATATGGTTGCATTTTCAATTGGGGCTTCCCCAGGGGCTGTACAACGGACTTGCAAACGTCCAAGGGACTGAGTTTCCATTTGCGTCGGATATACTCTAAACCGATTTTCACCTTCAGAATTATTTCTAAGAAAATTAGGATTATTCATGAATTGACCTCATTAAAATATTCTATTATTAGCTTATGTACGTCTTTAGTGGTATGTGAATGAATTGTTTATTTATTTATATCAAAACAGAAATAAATTTTGCAAAACCTCTTGTATTTTAGAAAGTCATGTGTTACAATCATAAAAATGCATAGAAAAAATGAATTTTTATGCATTATATATTAATATTTATAATGATGTTGGAAGAGAAGAAATTGGTTGATGTACGATGGAGTATATCCCCAGTATGGGCTAGTATTCTTTTTTTTTGCAAAAATTTAGTCACAAGCCGTGAGAAACGGTAGAATGGAGGATTTGATGAAAGCGTTCTTAATTCTTGAGGATGGCAACGTCTTTACAGGCGAAAGCATCGGGGCACAGAAGGAGATCATCAGTGAGATCGTATTTAATACAGGTATGACAGGATATCTTGAAGTACTTACCGATCCTTCTTATGCCGGTCAAAGTGTAGTAATGACTTATCCCTTGATCGGAAATTATGGAATCTGCTACGATGATATGGAATCTCGTAAGCCATGGGTGGATGCATTTATTGTAAGAGAATTATCAAGAATACCGAGCAACTTCCGTAATCAGGAAAGTATTCAAAGCTTCTTAGTTAGAAATGATATTCCGGGTATCTCTGGTATCGATACAAGAGCGTTGGTAAAGATTCTTAGAAATAAGGGAACAATGAATGGAATGATTACAACCAATGCTGATTATAAACTTGAAGAGGTTCTCTCAAAGGTTCGTGAGTATAAAGTGGCTCAAGTTATTGCAAAAACAACAAGAAAAGAAATAGAAGTAATACCTGCAGAGGGTGAAACAAAATATAAAATTGCCTTAATGGACTATGGCTTAAAAAATAATATCCCTAGATGCTTGGCGAAAAGAGGCTGTGAGGTAACCATTTATCCTGGTTTTACAAAGGCTGAGGAGGTATTAAAGGCTAAGCCTGATGGAATTATGCTGTCCAACGGTCCTGGAGATCCAAAGGAATGTGAAGAAGTAATCAAAGAGGTGAAAAACCTATTTGACAGCAGTGTTCCGATCTTTGCAATCTGTCTTGGGCATCAGTTATTGGCCTTGGCGAACGGTGGAGATACCCAGAAGATGAAGTACGGTCACCGTGGAGCAAATCACCCGGTAAAGGATTTGAAAACAGGAAGAGTTTACATCTCAACGCAAAACCATGGATATATGGTGCAGGCGGAAAGCATTCGTCCAGAGCTGGCAGAAGTAAGCTTTATTAATGTAAATGACAAAACGGTAGAAGGCTTACACTACCTTGGTAAGAATGTATTCTCCGTACAGTTCCATCCGGAAGCCTTTGCAGGCCCGATGGATAGTGAGTTCCTTTTCGACGAGTTTATCAATATGATGGAGGTACAGGGATAATGCCGAGAATAAAGAATATTGAAAAAGTATTAGTAATCGGTTCAGGTCCGATTGTAATTGGACAGGCAGCGGAGTTCGACTACGCGGGTACTCAGGCCTGCCGCTCCCTAAAGGAAGAGGGCGTTACAGTAGTTCTTGTTAATTCAAATCCTGCTACGATCATGACAGATAAGGAAATAGCAGACATTGTATATATTGAACCGTTAACACCGGATTTCGTAAAAAGAATTATCTTAAAAGAAAAACCAGATAGCGTATTACCTACCTTAGGTGGTCAAGCGGCATTAAATATTGCTATGGAGCTAGAAGAGTCAGGCTTCTTATATGAGAATAATGTGAGACTGATCGGAACCACTTCCCTTACCATTAAGAAAGCGGAAGACCGTCTGGAATTTAAGACTACGATGGAGAAGATCGGTGAGCCTTGCGCTTCCAGTACCGTTGTAACTACAGTGAAGGATGCAGTTGCTTTTGCTGCTACCATCGGTTATCCGGTAGTTGTTCGTCCTGCTTATACCTTAGGCGGCAGCGGCGGTGGTATTGCTGATACTCAGGAGGAGCTGGAGGATATCTGTACCAACGGTCTTCGTCTTAGCCGTGTAGGCCAATGCTTAATTGAGCGTTGTATTGCAGGCTGGAAAGAGATTGAATATGAGGTTATGCGTGATAGCGCCGGTAACTGCATTACCGTATGTAATATGGAAAATATCGATCCGGTAGGTGTACATACCGGAGATAGTATCGTAGTAGCGCCTTCACAGACGCTTGGAGATAGAGAATATCAGATGCTCCGCAGCTCAGCACTGAATATTATTACAGAGTTAGGAATTACAGGTGGCTGTAATGTTCAGTACGCCTTGCATCCGGATACCTTCGAATATTGTGTAATTGAGGTTAACCCCCGTGTTAGCCGTTCTTCTGCGCTTGCCTCCAAAGCAACAGGCTATCCAATTGCAAAGGTTGCAGCGAAGATTGCTCTAGGTTATAACTTGGATGAGATTCAAAATGCAGTTACAAAGAAAACCTATGCAAGCTTTGAACCAACCCTAGATTACTGTGTAGTTAAGATTCCAAGACTACCCTTTGATAAGTTCATCACGGCAAAACGTTCCTTAACCACACAGATGAAGGCAACCGGTGAGGTTATGGCAATCAGTACAAATTTCGAATCCGCTTTGATGAAGGCACTTCGTTCCTTAGAGCAGAATATTAATAGTTTACGAACCGGCAATTATGCAGAGATGACAAGGGAAGAGTTAATTGAAGAATTATCTAAGGTCGATGACAGACGTATCTTCGTAATCGCAGAAGCAATCCGCAAAGGTATTACTTATGAAGAGATCCATGGGATTACAAAGATAGATTTGTGGTTTATCGATAAGATTGCTATCTTAGTTGAAATGGAGAAGGAGCTTGCAACGAAGCCTTTAACAGCTGAGCTTTTGAAAGAGGCAAAAATTCTTGGTTATCCGGATCCAGTGATTTCAAATCTAACAGGAAAGTCTGTGGATAAGATTAAGGCTTTACGTAAAGAAAACGGTATCGTAGCAGCTTATAAGATGGTTGATACCTGCGCGGCAGAATTTGATTCGGCAACACCTTACTATTACTCCACCTATGGCAGCTTCAACGAAGTAGAAGAGACCAGAGGCAGAAAGAAGATTATGGTGCTTGGCTCCGGTCCGATTCGTATCGGTCAGGGTATCGAATTTGATTACTGTTCCGTACACAGCGTATGGGCACTTAGAGCTGCTGGCTGTGAAACCATTATCGTTAATAATAATCCGGAGACAGTAAGTACAGACTTTGATATTGCCGATAAGCTATACTTTGAACCCCTTACACCGGAAGATGTAGAAAGCATAGTAGATATTGAGAAGCCTGACGGTGCAGTAGTTCAGTTCGGCGGACAGACCGCAATTAAATTAACAGAGGCATTACTAAAGATGGGAGTACCGATCCTTGGAACCTCAGCAGCAGACGTGGATGCAGCGGAAGATAGAGAGTTATTTGATAAGATTCTTGAAGATTGCGGTATTCCAAGACCTGCAGGTAAGACTGTTTATACAACCGAGGAGGCTTTAAAAGTGGCCAATGAACTAGGATATCCGGTGCTGGTTCGTCCTTCCTACGTCCTTGGTGGTCAAGGCATGCAGATTGCAATTAATGACGAGGATATCGTGGAGTTCATGAAGATCATCAATATGACGATACAAGAGCATCCAATTCTGGTAGATAAATACCTGATGGGTATGGAAGCTGAGGTTGATGCAGTTTGTGATGGTGAGGATATCCTGATCCCTGGTATCATGGAGCATATCGAGAGAGCAGGTATTCATTCCGGTGACAGTATCTCAGTATATCCTGCTCAGAGCATCAGCGAGAAGGTAAAAGAGCAAATTGTAGACTACACGAAAAAGCTTGCCAGCTCCTTACATGTAATCGGTTTAATCAACATCCAGTTCATCGTATATGAGGAGCAGGTATATGTCATCGAGGTTAACCCTCGTTCTAGCCGTACGGTACCATATATCAGCAAAGTAACAGCATTACCGATTGTTGATATCGCAACCAAAGTAATCCTTGGAGATACCATCAAATCTCTGGGTTACACACCTGGCCTATGGCCAGAATCACCATATATCGCGATTAAAATGCCGGTATTCTCCTTTGAAAAGCTGCGTGGAGCGGAGACCAGCCTTGGACCGGAGATGAAATCCACCGGTGAATGCCTGGGAATCGCAAAGACCTATCACGAAGCCCTATACAAAGCTTTCCTAGGCGCCGGAATCAACCTGCCAAAGCATAAAAAGATGATCATGACAGTAAATAAGGCAGATAGAGAAGAAGCAGTAGGATTAGGAAAAAGATTAGTAGCACTAGGATATGAAATATTCGCTACTAGAGGTACTGCAGAGGCCTTAAACAGTAATGGGGTACCAGCTACAATCATCAATAAAATTGAGCAGGGAAGCCCAACCCTAATCGATTTAATCCTTAGCCACGAAATAGACATGGTTATCAATACCCCTACTCAGGGTAGAGATAAGACCAGAGACGGATTCATGATTCGCCGTACCTCCATCGAGACAGGCGTTACTTGCTTCACAGCAATCGATACTGCAGCTGCATTATTAACCAGCATGGAAAGTGACAATAGTAATATCACTTTAGTGGATGTAGCTCAGATCTAAGAAACGAGCTGCTACTATACTAGAAAGCAGTTGGAAAAGTCAGAACCCAGATCTATATAAAAGTGACAAAATTACGTTAATTTAAAGAAATATAAAGACTCAAGATAAGTAAATAACAGGGAGAGACATTCTTGTCTCTCCCTGTTATTTACTGTGTTGACAAATTAACTTTTAATTTGGAGTATGCAAAAATAGAATATTATAAAAAACAAAGGCATGAGGATTTCCATGCCTTTAGTATATTATACTTTGCTAAATCAGTATTTAGTTATATAATCATATAATTCGTAAAACGTCATATAACCGCCACTTTGCTTATCTCTTATTCCGATTTCTCCAATATCTTTTGCTATGCGGAACTCAATATTTGGCTGGCTAAGAATAGCGCTAATAATCTGAGATGCAAATAAGCGTTTTTCATTACTATCCATAAAATACCCCCTATTTAACTTTTAACAAATCTTATGATTTAATTTTAAGAATAGAATAGATTATGGACAAAATTCTGATTTATTTAACGATACCATAAGTAAGCATAAAATACCAATTATCGTGCCGGAATAACCTCTAACCAATACCCGTCTGGATCACTAATAAAATAAATACCCATACCCGGATTTTCAAAGCAAATACAATCCATCTCCTTATGCTTTTTATAAGCCGCCTCATAATCATCTGTTACAAAGGCAAGGTGAATTTCATTATCCCCAAGATTATAAGGGCGATCCCAATCCCGGAGCCAAGTCAATTCCAGTAAATGAGTAGAGCTTCCATCCCCCAAATAAACAATAATAAACTCACCGGATTCCGGTGCTTTACGCCTGGTTTCCTTAAGACCCAAGGCCTCTTCATAAAACTTCAAAGATTTTTCTAAATCAAAAACATTAATATTATTGTGTGCAAATTTAAAATTCATCTTTTCATATCCTTTCTCAATCAACATTTTCCAAAAATTCATTCACGTTATACCTATGATAGGCTCAAAACAGAAAAAAATCAAATACAACTTATTTGAAATCAAAGGTTTTAATAAAATCAACCAAATAACCAAAACATAAACCTTTGCCACGAAAAAAGATTCAGATGTCATAAGTCTAAGTAAAACTATAGCTAGAAAATGTGTGGATATGTGTTCAAATGGCGCAGACCGGCATCTAGTGGTCGCCTGTACTTGGCGAACACTGGATGGTAAGGCAAGTCCAGATGAATACATATCCACACATTTTCATTCCAATACCTACATAAGACTTATGACATCTGAATCTTTTTTATCCCTTTTTTCATCTTTTTTAAATTTTCTTAAAAAAAATGAAACCTTTTGGGTCAGATAATCGTCTAACCTTTTGGGTTCCATTTTGTAGCTTTGATTCATATCATAGATATTGCGCTTAGTTAGCTAAAAACAATTTCTATGGAATTAGATTGTACCTTAGTTGAATCGTACTGCTTCTTTAATTCGGTAAGATTGAATTTGTCATCCAAATAGCGATTTAAACTGCTTACGAGAGATGAGGATGAGGCTGCATCATACTTTACATTAAAGAAATTATTTAATGCAGTATCTAATTCATCCACGGCAATCAAGTCTAATTCGGGATGATCAGCGAAATATGATTCCAATAACGGAGCATTGTCTGAGGAAGTAACAATGACCGTACAACGGGAATATTTCTGTGATCCATCACTATCAGTAGCATCAATGACTGCAAATAAATAGGTAAGACCCAATTGTTTGCCAGTGACACGCCCGCCGATACTTACGGAGGCAATGTTGTAATCATAGCTGGAGAAGCGTGCAACCTCAACCGAATTTGTAGGTTTTAAGATTACATTTAAAAAATCTGACTTATCCAAGCCGATTACAAGTCTGGATCTGGTTAACTTTACACTAAAAGCAGGAGGACCAACGGTGACATCGCAAATCAGTGTGCTTGTTTGAGTACCAGCTTTGATTGTTACAGTGACTGCAGTGTTGCCAATTTTATTGGCAGTAATAACACCATCATCACTTACAGAAGCAACTTCCGCATCACCTGACTTAAAGGTTACTTTTGCATTTGCATTCACGTTATAGACCTTTAAAGCAAAGGTTTTCCCCTTTACGATAGAAACGCTTTTAAGATTCAGTCTATAATCATCACTTTTCTCAGTGCCATTCGTTGATGCTTGCACCATCACTACGTTTAAATTAGAAAACGAAATCAGCAATGAGAGAAGAAGAAATAAACCTAAGGATAGAAAGCATTTCTTTATTAAATTGTTTTTCATGGTAGTTCCTCCAGGTCATGGAAATCCATTAACATATTTTATCTCTCTATGTATAAAATAACATTTGTTTTTGTCAGAACAATGTCATCTAGGAAATAAAATAGGATTATTTTTTTGATAATATTTCGTATAAAAACGAAGGGATATTATGTAAAAATTAGTTGAAATATAAGGAAATCAAGGGTTGCAGCCAATGACATAAGAGTGAGAGATGAATAAATTTTTTAATAAATTTGTGTCATTTTTGTGTCTTTTGGCAAATGAAAGTTTTTCTACTTGTTTTCAGTTGAATGCATAAGATATAATATGAGTTATTGGAATATGGTTTTGTTCTAATAATATAAGCTACTAGAAGTGGCATAACTTGCTACGCGCAAAGGATAAAAAGGGGAAAAGTGTGAAAAACCATTTTATATCCGGCATTGACTAGTCTTACGACCAAATGACCGTTCATGTAAAATAAAGGTAAGTTTCACACATGGAAGAAGGGAGATATGAAAATGCAGCATATACTAATCGCTGATGATAATCGTGACATAACTGATATTTTATCGACTTATTCTAGAATGGAAGGCTTTGAACCTGTTGTAGCGGGAGATGGTGAGGAAGCAATCAGACTCTTTCACCAATTTAATCCCGATGTAGTGTTGTTGGATGTTATGATGCCAAAGGAAGACGGATATGAGGTTTGCAGAAAGATTAGAAGTAAATCGAATGTTCCGGTAATTTTGATTACGGCCAGAGGAGAAGATTTTGATAAGATTATGGGACTGGATATTGGAGCGGATGACTATATCGTCAAGCCCTTCAGCCCAAGAGAGGTCATGGCGAGAGTTAGAGCGGTTCTTAGGAGAATGGCAAAGACGACCTCAAAGGAAACAGTCTCCGGTAATGTTTTATCCATATCTGATCTTGAGATTAATCTGGATGAATATACGTTACATATTGGAGGAGCGAAGGTTTCGCTGACAAAGAAGGAAATTGAGACCATGTGGACCTTGGCTACCAATCCAAACAAGGTATTTACAAGAGATAATTTACTTGATAGTTTATGGGGCTTTGATTATTTTGGGGATAGCAGGACAGTGGATTCCCACATCAAGCGCTTGCGCTCAAAGCTCGACATGGCACCCCATCCTGCGTGGAACATTAAGACAATATGGGGTGTTGGATATAAATTTGAAGTAGAAGAAAAGTAGGGGATAAAGTGGCGAAGAAGAAAGAGAAAATCCGAGTATATAACCGGTTGTTCTTTAAACTTTATCTCAATTATGCAGTGATGCTACTAATAACCGCACTGCTGATTAGTTTAATCTTTATCCGGCTATTTACAAATGTTACAACGGGTAACATACTAAAAGAAATGAAGGAACAGGCAAAGGTCGTTAGTGGTATTACAAAAGAGTCTGTGATTAACGAGAGGACAGATCAGTATATCGAGCTGCTGCAGCGTTTGGAGCAGATTAATGATTGGGATATCTGGGTCATCTCGAATCCGGAGGCTGCTATGCCCCTGGATTATGATATGGAATATGGGGCTACTTACGAGGATTTTGAAGATACGCCCGAGTTAGTTGGATATCTTGAATTATTACATAGTGCCTTTGAGGGAAATGTAAATTCAGAACAGAAATATGACGAGATATATGAGGGACAGACAATTACAGTTGCTTACCCGGTCTACGGTGACAGCGATTTTGTAGTGGGTGTAGTTATGGTAAAAACGCTGGTAGAGGAGCAACAGGAGATTGTTTCCAGCAGCCTTACTGTAATTCTAATCAGTAGTGCCGTAGCACTTGGTATTTCTTTTGTAATTGTTATTCTATTTACAACGGGATTATCAATTCCTATCTCCAGAATGCGTGCTACAGCTCTGGAATTAGCCGCAGGAAATTACAAAAGTAAAACAGGAATTAGCCGGGATGATGAGATTGGAGATTTGGCTAACACGGTTGACATTCTTTCCGATAAGCTATTGGAAAATGATATTGAGCGTAAAAAGCTGGATCAGATGCGATTCGATTTTTTTGCCAATGTGTCCCATGAACTTCGTACACCGATTACAGTCATCCGTGCCTATACGGAGACACTGGCTGACGGTGTGGTTTCAGACATGGAGCAAATTGATCAGTACTATAATCGTATGCTTTCGGAATGCAAATCAATGGAACGTTTAATTGCAGATTTACTAGCATTATCAAAAATGCAAAATCCTGATTTTACAATAGAGAAGGAGCCGGTTAATTTGGTTCAGGTTTTTGATGATATTATCAGAAGTGCCGGAGCCATTGCCGAAAAGAAAAATATATCAATCGAAGTAACAAAAAATGAACCTTTAATGATGGTGCTTGGTGACTATGATCGTCTCAGACAAATGTTTATGGTCATTCTTGATAATGCCATAAAATTTTCAAAGGAAAATCAAACAGTTCACATAAATTTATCAAACACGGACAAAATAAGAGTATCCATTAAAGATCAGGGTATTGGTATTGATGTGTCAGATATTAATTATATTTTTGAAAAATTCTATAAATCCAACTTGCGGCAGAATGCTAGCGGTACCGGTCTAGGGCTCGCTATTGCTAAACAGATTTCTTTAAAGCATGAGGGTGATATCGAGGTAATATCGGCTCCGGGTGAAGGAACAGAATTCATCTTTACGCTACCTCAATATAGGATGGAATTGTAATTTCATATAGGTTGAAACTATCGTTTAATTTATGATAGAATTTAATGATAAAGATACGATTTGATGCTAAAAAAAGACAAGCTGCTGATAGCATATCCTGCTATTGCCAGATACAAATTGTGATAAAAAACTTGAAAAATAGAGTATAATAGGATATAATAAAGTTACAAAAAAGATTTCCTGGGATGTTCGATAATCCTGATATTTTGAACCTACAATACTTTAAAAGGGATTCCTATATTCTTAAGTGGATGTCAAGCCATCGTTTGCAGTGGAAGGCAGAAGCTTATATGCGGTTACCCACCTAGCTTGGGCTAGGAGTCAAAATACAGGAAACGGCATATCCGGGTATTATACGAATGAAGAAAGCGGCTCCTGGCCGCTTTTTTACTTGTCATTTACTATTCGAATATCTATAATGGGTATAGATACGTAATAATGAATCTATATTGTGTATATAAAATCTAACATTTCCGAGTTTTGCATTTCTAAGGAGATATACAATTTAGGAGGCAAGGCCTCCAAAAAAGGAGACTTACGAATGAAGCATGGATTTTTGAGAGTTGCAGCCGCAACTCCGGTAATCAGAGTTGCTGATTGCGAATATAACACAGGGAAGATTATAGAGTTAATTGATAAAGCGAAAGCAGATGGGAATAAGCTAGTGGTTTTTCCGGAGCTGTGTATCACAGGATATACCTGTGGTGATCTCTTTTTACAGGATACCCTGCTAAAGGGAGCGATAACAGCAGTGAAGCAAATAGCTAATTATACCGATGGGAAGGATATTCTGGTTGTTGTAGGATTTCCATATATAGTAAAAGGGAAATTATATAATACCGCCGCCGTTATTTGTAATGGAAAAGTATTGGGCTTAGTACCCAAAATGAGTATCCCAAACTATACGGAGTTTTACGAAGCAAGACATTTTACCTCCGGTATAGCAGACCCTATTTTAATCAACTTTTTAGGGGAGGAAATTTATTTTGGATCACATATTTTGTTTCAGTGCTCGGACATGCCGGAATTTATCCTCGGAGTTGAGACTTGTGAGGATTTATGGATTCCTAAATCACCTAGTATAGAACATTGTATTGCCGGAGCTACAGTAATCGCAAATCTCTCCGCCAGTGATGAACTTACCGGAAAGGATGCTTACAGGCGTGAACTTGTAAAGAGCCAGTCAGCACGATTGGTTTGCGGATATATCTACAGTGATGCCGGGGAAGGCGAGTCCACTACTGATGTGGTGTACGGTGGACATAACCTCATAGCTGAGAATGGAATGCTACTGGCAGAGTCAGTAATCTTTGAAAATGGTATTATCTCCAGTGCGATAGATTTGGGTAAGTTAAAAAGCGAACGACGCAGAATGCATACCTACCTTGGACAAAATACGGTTCCCTATCAGGTCATACCATTTACGCTCGGCGAGAATGGTGAAGATTTGCCGGAACTTGAGCTGACACGTTTTATTGATCCTGCTCCCTTTGTTCCTTCCGTGAAAGCAGAAAGAGATAAGCGCTGCCGCGATATTATTAGTATTCAGGCAATGGGATTAAAGACCAGACTGGCGCATACAGGAATTAAAAATGTCGTTGTCGGAATCTCCGGAGGACTTGATTCTACCCTTGCTCTGCTTGTTACCGTGAAGGCTTTTGAGATGCTGGGACTTGATAAAAAAGGAATCTATGCAATTACCATGCCTTGCTTTGGTACCACGGACAGAACCTATAATAACGCAATTTTAATGGCACAGAGCCTTGGAGTAACTCTGCTGGAGGTACCAATCAGAGAGGCGGTAGAGTTGCATTTTAGAGATATCGGACATGATAAGAATGTCCATGATCTGACCTTTGAGAACAGTCAGGCAAGAGAGCGCACCCAGGTACTCATGGATATCGCTGGAAAGCAGAAGGGTTTTGTTGTTGGTACAGGAGACATGTCAGAGTTGGCTCTTGGCTGGGCAACTTATAATGGGGATCATATGTCTATGTATGGAGTCAATGCATCTGTTCCAAAGACATTAGTTCGTTATCTGGTATCTTATTTTGCGGATACCACAGAGGATCAGAGGCTTAGAGAAGTGCTGATGGATGTCCTTGATACCCCTGTTAGTCCGGAGCTTCTTCCTCCGAAGGATGGAGAGATAGCCCAAAAGACTGAGGATATCGTTGGCCCCTATGAGCTTCATGATTTCTTTTTATATTATGTTCTGCGGTTTGGTTTTGAGCCATCAAAAGTATACCGTTTGGCAAAGCATGCTTTTAGGGGCAGCTATGAGGATCAGGTGATATTAAAATGGTTAAAGACCTTTTACCGAAGATTTTTTACCCAGCAATTTAAACGCTCCTGTTTACCGGACGGACCAAAGGTCGGTAGTGTGGCGGTTTCACCCAGAGGAGATCTTAGAATGCCAAGTGATGCTTCTAGTGCATTATGGATGAAGGAACTAGAGAGTTTATGATCATGAGATACAATGGAGTATACAACTTTGAGGAGAAAGCTTAAGGCCGCTGCTATGCTTGCGGCGAAAGGAGATTCTATGGCACTAAAGATTATTACTGATTCCGCATCAGATATCCCTAAATGGGTGATTGACCAGTATGATTTACACGTAATTCCAACACCGGTAGTAATTAATGAGAAGGACTATTTTGATGGTCAGACCATTATGCCGGAAGAGTTTTATAGAATTCAAAGCAGTGGTGCAGATATAAAGACCTATCATATCAACGCCCATATGTTTTATGACAATTTTAAACCCTATGCGGAGCGTGGGGATGAAGTAATCTATATCTGCTTTTCTACAGGAATTGCAGGTACCTTTAATGCGGCAAACATTGCTAAAGTAGAGCTTGTAGAGCAATATCCTTATTTTGACCTCACAATCATAGATTCCAAATGTGCCTCTCTGGGATTTGGACTCCCGGCTTATTATGCACTTTTAATGCAGGAAAAAGGTGCAACGAAGGAAGAAATTATTAAGGGAATCGAGTGGCATTGCAAGCATATGGAGATGATTTTTACCGTTAGTACGTTGGAGTACCTCTTTAAAGGCGGCCGTCTTAGCAGAACCTCTGCCATTGCCGGAGGACTCTTGGATATCAAGCCGATTATTCAAGTGAATGATAATGGTTCCTTGGAATCCATTGAAAAAATCAGAGGTAGAAATAAAGCCTTAAAGAGATTGGTAGAAATGGTTGGCGAGCGAGGTGCCGAACTTACAAAGCAAAGAATTGCAGTGGTTCATGGAAATGATGCACAGACAATGGAACTGGTGAAAGAGCAGATAAAAGCAGCTTATGGAGTTGAACAGTTTGTTGATAATTACGTAGGTTGTGCTATTGGTGCTCACACAGGACCTGGTATCATCGGTATTATGTTTTTAAATGAAATTTCCCCATATCAGGAATATCTAAACTAAATATGTATAAAAAGAAATGCTGTAAGGCTTCTTTGAAGAAAGAAAGCACTACAGCATTCACAATAGTATGAAAATTAAGATCATTTTCATATCCAGCATCCAGCATCCGGCAACCTTGCAGCTGAATGGTGTTACTATGTATTAATTACTCAGTCACTTTTGCTTTATCTAGCGTGGTTTGAATTGCTTCAACGAGAAGTAGCTGTGTATATTTGCTATCCTCCATGAATTCAATGTCATTGATGGAAACATCATTGTATAACTGCAGGGCAATAGCTTCAAGTGAAGGCTCAATCAGAGGGTACATAGTAGTAATTGCTTCATCAATGTTCTCAATACTTACATTATTGATGTGATCCTTGTCAACTACAACAACCATGTTTAAAGCCATGTCATTCAAAGTAAATGTGGAGGAATATGTACCTGCAGTATATAGATTAGTCCCAGTAGAAGCTTCTTCCTCGTCCTTGCCACCCTTGAACATAAAGATAAGAAGCAGGATAAGTAGAATGCCTAACGCTGCGAAAATCACAGTGTAGATGATTTCTTTTAATTGGATAACGACTATTTTTGTCTTTGCCATATCTATCCTCCGGATCATGAGTTGATTCATGTCTTATTTCTTATTATATATTATTAAGCTACGTAACAAATTATGCAGATAAATTCAAAGGATGGAGGGAGTTTTTATGTCCTTACAACTCTTTCTGGGAAGTGCCGGTTCGGGTAAATCCTATCAGCTATACCGTGAAGTGATTGAAGAATCAAAAAGGAATCCAAATACTAATTATCTTGTAATTGTACCGGAACAGTTTACCTTACAAACACAGAAGGATATCGTAACGATGCACCCAGAGCATGGGGTAATGAATGTAGATATCCTTAGCTTTTTGCGCTTTGCCTACCGTATTTTTGAGGAGGTAGGGGGAAATGACTATCCTATTTTAGAGGATACGGGAAAAAGTATGGTACTGCGAAAGGTGGTTGCAGAAAAACGAAAAGATTTAATCCTATTTGGAACAAATGTTAAAAAAACAGGCTTTATCAATGAGTTAAAATCCCTGCTCTCAGAGCTTTATCAATATAATGTGGGTGAGGAAGACTTCGAGAAAATGCAGGAGGTAGCGCAAAAAAAACCTGTGTTAAAGGCAAAGCTTGCTGATTTACATACGGTGTATGAAGGCTTTCGAGATTTTATGAAAGAGCGATATATCACAGCAGAAGAGATTTTTATGGTTTTAAATCAGGTGATTGATCGTTCGGAGTGGCTTAAGGGGACGGTCATATGTTTGGATGGTTTTACAGGCTTTACACCCTGCCAGTACCAGCTTTTATTAAGAATGTTGGGTGCGGCAAAAAAGGTTATGGTAACAGTTACCCTCGATCCCAGGGAAGAAATGAATCAAATGGGAGGAGAGCATCAGCTGTTTGGACTTAGCCATAAGACCATTCAGAAATTGTATAAGATTGCCGAGGAGGCTCAGGCTGATATTGAAGCACCTGTTTATGCGGAGAAAAGAAGCGGAAGTAAGGTGCCCTTCCGTTTTCATAAATCAGAGGCTCTTGCAGTTTTAGAGCATAATTTATTCCGATACCCCTATGATTCCTGTGAAAAGGATCAGGATGATATCAGGATTTACTGTACCAGAGACAGGAATGCGGAGGTTGCCTTTGCAGCCAGAGAAATTAAGCGTCTGGTACGTGAAGAAGGATATCGTTACCGTGATGTTGCGGTGGTTACCGGTGATATTAAGGAGTATGGAAGAATTGCTAAGCGCTTGTTCTTGCAATCAGAGATTCCCTGCTTCATCGACTATAAGAAGGATATCCTCAGCAATCCTTTTGTAGAGCTACTCAGGGCAGCTGTGATCGTCATCAGTGAGGATTTTAGCTATGAAGGAGTATTTCGTTATCTAAGATCAGGAATGACCGGATGTAGTGAAGCGGAGATAGATATGCTGGAGAATTATGTGCTGGCCACAGGTATCCGTGGGCACAAGAGATGGGCAGAGCCCTTTGTTCGCAGGTATCGCAGCAGGCAGCCTTTGCAATTAGATAGGATCAACGAGATTCGAGAAAAGTTTATGGAAGAGATCGAGCCTCTTTATGTGGTGTTAAAGGACAGGGAGAAGACATTAAGAGATTATACTACCGCTTTATACCATCTAGGGGTGAGTTTAAAAATAGAGCAAAAATTAGAACAATACCGCAGTAGCTTTGTGGAAGCAGGCCAACCTTTGATTGCAAAGGAGTTTGAGCAGGTTTACCGGATTGTTATGGATTTATATGATCAAATGGTATTATTACTGGGTGATGAGCAGTGTAGTCTCAAGGAATTTGGTGAAATACTGGATACCGGCTTTGTAGAAGTAAAAGTTGGACTAATTCCTCCAGGAGTAGATGAGGTAGTAATCGGCGATACAGAACGAACAAGACTTAAGGATATTAGAGCACTGTTTTTTATTGGAGTAAACGAAGGAATTATCCCCAGAGCAATCGGAACCGGTGGAATTCTTTCCGATATTGAGAGAGAGTTGTTGATAAATAATGATATTGAGTTGGCACCGACAAAACGCCAGCAGGCTTTTACGGATCAGTTCTATATTTATCTGAATATGACAAAACCAAAGGAAAAGCTTTATATTACATATCATAAGGTAAATGACGAAGGAAAATCCGTAAATCCCTCCTTTATTATCAATAAAGTAAAGCAATTGTTTCCTAAGCTTTTGATAATCGATGAAACCGATATCAGGGAGGAGCTGTTATTTGACCTTCCGGGAGCTGTGGAACAAATTCTTCGTGATGATGGTTTAAAATATCTAACGGAGGGGCTAAGAAACTATAACCAAAAAGAAGTATCGGATTTGTGGCGGGAGTTATATTTATATTATAGCAAAGATCCAAACAAGAGATGGATATTGGACAAGCTGGTGGAGGGCGCATTCTTCATTAATAAAGAAATGGGCATTTCAAAAACTGCTGCTAGGCTTTTATATGGTTCTGAGCTAAAGGGAAGTGTAACACGCCTTGAGAAATATGCAGGCTGTGCATTTGCTCATTTTCTCGCCTACGGTCTATCACTGGAGCAACGGCAGGAATACAAGCTGGCAGTACCCGATATCGGTACTATCTTTCATAATGCAATCGATCACTTTTCAAAGAGATTAGATACCGATGAGTTCACCTGGCACACGATTCCGGACGATGTAAGGGAGCAGTGGGCAAGAGAAAGTGTGGCTTATGCGGTGGAACAATACGAGAGCTCGGTGCTTCGAAGCTCTGCCAGAAATGAATACATGATTAAGCGGATGGAACGAATTACGGTTCGTACCCTTTGGGCATTGTGCAACCAGATTAAGCAAGGAGCCTTCGAGCCTTGGGGATATGAGAAGCAGTTTAATCATGTGCCGGATCTGATGCTGAACTTGACGGGCCGAATTGACCGTCTTGATATTTATGAGGAAGAGGATAAGGTCTTTGTCAGGGTCATTGATTATAAATCAGGTAATACCTATTTTGACTTAAGCAGTGTATATTACGGTTTGCAGCAGCAGCTATCCGTTTATTTAAGTGCAACCCTCGATTATCTGAACAAAGAATACAACGGAAAAGAAATCGTTCCGGCAGGGATCTTTTATTATCACATTGATGATCCCATTGTAGCGAAATCCGAGCAGGCAGAGGAGGATATTTATAAAAGCCTTCGGATGAATGGCCTGGTAAATGAGGATAAAAGAATCATTGGATTAATGGATAGCAAACTGGCGGGTGAGGATGAGAAGCTTCGAGCCTCCGCGAAATCAGATATTATACCCGTTGAGACGAACAAAGAGGGAGAGCTGGGCAAGAGGTCAGTGGTGGCAACAAAGAAGCAGCTAAAGGCTCTTATCGATTATGTGAATGGAAAGTTATCAAAGGATAGTAAATTAATCCTTGAAGGGGATTCTGTTTTAAATCCTTATCGCATGGGAGAGCGTAATGCTTGCGCTTATTGTGAATACCGGGGTGCCTGTGGCTTTGATAGTCGATTGCCGGGCTATTCCTATCGTAATCTCGCAAAGAAATCAGCAGATGAAATCAAGGCAGAGATATGGGGTGAGTAAATGGGTTGGACGATAGCACAACAGAAAGTAATTGATGCAAGAAATAAGAATTTATTAGTTTCTGCAGCGGCAGGTTCAGGAAAAACTGCTGTATTAGTTGAGCGTATTATTAATATGATAACGGAAGGGGAGCGACCTATAGATATCGATCGCCTCTTGGTAGTAACCTTCACGAATGCAGCGGCTGCTGAGATGAGGGAGCGTATTGGTAAGGCTATTGATAAAAAGCTAAAGGATGAGCCGGACAATGAACATTTACAAAAGCAAATCTCACTGCTGCAGAGTGCAAATATAACAACGATACATAGCTTCTGTCTTGGTGTAATCCGTAATTATTTTCATAGAATTGACCTGGATCCATCCTTTAAAATAGCGGAAGAATCAGAAATAACGCTGATGAAGTCAGATGTCATTGCTAATATTCTGGAGCGTTGGTACGAGGAGGGAAGGGAGGATTTTCATGCATTTATCGAAAGCTATTCCTACTCTAAATCAGATTTGCCAATCGAAGATCTGATTCTGCAATTATACAATTTCTCTATGAGTGATCCCTGGCCAAAGACTTGGATTGCCGATAAAAAGAACATGTTTGCCTTGCAGGGCCTGGATCAAATGGTAGCAGCTCCTTGGATGAAAGAGCTTTTGGACTATGTTGGTTCCGTATTAGGAGATTTGGTAAAGAAGAATCAGGAAGCGATGGAATTATGTAATGAATCAGGCGGTCCAGCTGCTTATCTGCCTGCACTGCTGTCAGACTACGATTTGTTATCTGAACTACGGTGCGCCCATACCTATGAGGATTGTGCGGCTTTATTTCAAGGAATTACATTTACCCGTTTATCTAGTAAAAAGGAAGAGGTAGAGCCTTGGAAAAAGGAAAGGGTAAAAGCACTTCGTGAAGAGATTAAGAAGGGGCTGAAGGATTTGTCCGGTCAGTTCTTCTTTCAGGCTCCGGAGGAAATGCTTCAGGATATGCAGGCAGTAGACCAGGTGATGCAGGTGTTATTTGATTTGACACTTGAGTTCATGGACGAATTCGCTACAAAGAAGGAAGAAAAGAACCTCATAGATTTTAGTGATATAGAGCATCTTGCACTCAAAATATTAATTCAGGACGCTGATGATGGTATAGAAACTAAGATTCCTTCACCAGCGGCATTGGAACTGAGTGAGCAGTTTGAAGAAATACTGATTGATGAGTATCAGGATAGCAATATGGTTCAGGAAACAATTTTGCGAAGCATCTCAAAGGAAGATATGGGAAGACCCAATCGCTTTATGGTTGGCGATGTGAAGCAGAGTATTTATAAGTTTCGATTAGCCATGCCCGAGATCTTCATGGAGAAATACGGAAGCTACTCGGAAGAGGAATGTGATCCGGAAGGGAATAAAAATTTATACCAGAGAATTGATCTGGACAGGAACTTTCGAAGCCGCTCCACTGTCTTAAACTATGTAAACCAAATCTTTGAGCAGATTATGCAAGAGTCTGTCGGTGGTATTGTATATGATGCTGCAGCTGCTTTAAAATACGGTGGTTTATATGACGGTGAGACTCAGTTTGATTCTGGTTTGAGCAGTGAGCGAGAGTTGTTAGAAGTCCGGATGCCGGATGGGATAGAATTACTTCTGGTTACTGATGAAGAGTTAAAATCACCGGGAACGACATCAGAGGATGGAGTGGCAGCAAGAGGTGAAGGTTGGAAGGATGAATCTGGTATTGCAGATGATCCAGATGCTGAAGATGAGGAATCGGAGGAAGAAGCAGCATATACCAAGAAGGAGCTGGAAGCAAGGGCTATTGCCAAGAGAATCAGAGAACTGACAGATCCGGTTACCGGAATGCTTGTAATGGATAAGGAAAAAAAGGTATACCGGCCTGCCAGATACAAAGATATTGTAATCCTGCTGCGAAGCATGTCAAGCTGGTCCGAAGTATTTGTTAATACCTTAATGCAGGAAGGAATTACAGCTTATGCGGATACTGGTACAGGGTATTTTCAAACCTTAGAAATTATGACCTTATTGAATCTGCTTCGGATTATTGATAATCCACACCAGGACATTCCACTTATGGGAGTCCTTTATTCACCAATTGTCGGGTTAACCTCAACAGAACTAGCAATTCTTCGCGCGTCAAATCGGGGTACTAACCTGTACCTGGCACTATTAGAGTATGTAGTGGAAGGGAATGATGATGAGCTTCAGGGTAAGCTAAAGGTCTTTCTAAACTTACTTGAAAAATACCGATCCATGGTGAATTACAAGCCGATTCATGAATTGATTCAATTGGCTCTGGATGAATCAGGCTACTACTATTATATCAGCGCAATGCCTGGAGGCGACCGCAGAAAAGCAAATGTGGATATGCTGATATCACATGCGGTTCGATTTGAGAAGGGCAGCTATAGTGGTCTGTTTCATTTCATCCGTTACATGGAGAAGCTTCATAAATATGAGATTGATTTTGGAGAAGCTTCAACCTCCGGAGAACAGGATGACACAGTTCGCATTATGAGTATCCACAAAAGTAAAGGCCTGGAATTCCCGATTGTTATTGTTGCCGGTATGAGTAAGAGCTTTAATACTCAGGATTTAAGGAGTAGTATTGTATTGCACAGTGAATTGGGTGCCGGACCGGAATGTATTGATAGTAAGCTTAGGACAAAGGTTCCAACCCTCCTTAAGAAAATAATTCAAAAGAAGATACAGATAGAAAACCTTGGGGAAGAGCTTCGTGTGTTATATGTGGCAATGACCAGAGCCAAAGAGAAGTTGATTTTATCAGGATATATCAAATCAGTGGAGGCATTAAAAGCAAAAGAATTCTCCTTCTTTGAATTACTATCCTCAAAGAGCTATATGGATCTGGTACTTCCGGCTATGATTAATCGCATGGGAAAGCAACCGGAGGTAGCAGGTCTTCCTTATGAATGGAAGCAGGAGGATATGACGATCTGTGTTCGTTCTCTTACAGAAATACTAAGGCAGGAAGTGAGCAAACAGATTTTCTTGAATAAGGATCAAGAGGATTTATTGAGCATAAATCAAGAAGAAGTCTATGATCTGAATCTCAAAAATGAAATTAATATTAGATTTAACTATTTGTATCCCTATGATAAAGAAGCAAATTTAAAGATAAAGATGACAGTGTCAGAGTTAAAGAAGTTGGGTCAGAATATCGATGAGGACGAGAGTTTGCAGTTATACCAAGAGCAACAAAAGCCGGTATTGCCACAGGAATCGGAGATGATAGATGGCACAATTCCAAGTTTTATAAAGCAGGAAGAAAGCGTGGTTTCAGGTACAGACAGAGGAACACTTTATCATAAAGTATTGGAATTACTAGAGCTTTCCAGTATAAAAAGCAAAAAGGATGTTCAGTCCCATATCCTTCGAATGATAGAGGAAGGGCATATAAAACAAGAGGATTCAAAAAAGTTAAAATTAGATTATATTTACAAATTTGCAATCAGTGATATAGCAAAGCGAATGCTGCAAGCCGGGTCAAAAGAAAAGTTGTTTAAAGAGAAACAATTTGTTATGGGGATTAAAGCGTCTGAGGTTATCAAGGAATCGGATAGCGAGGAGCTGATTTTAATCCAAGGAATTATTGACGTGTTTTTCGAAGAGGACGGGGAGCTTGTATTGGTGGACTACAAATCCGACCTGGTAAGTAGCGAAGAACAGTTGATTAGTCGATATAAAGTTCAACTTGATTATTACCGGAAGGCACTGGAGCAAATGCAGCAAAAACCAGTGAAGGAAATGATCATTTATTCATTGCCCTTGGCAAGAGAAATCAGAATAGATTGATTTAAGATGGGAACACTCTATATGAATTATATGATTTGAGGGACGAATGGGTAAGATTTAGG